>JAQUCQ010000002.1 GCA_028686145.1 Desulfuromonadaceae bacterium
TGATACCCGTGTTGCGAAAAATGCCGCACCTCAAGAGGATCAAAACCGCCTTCCGGGCCAATTGCAATAATAACTGAAGAAGGTTTCACTCCAACCGAAAGTGCATCTTTCAGCGAATGCTCACGCTCTCCCTCCCAAAGTATCAGACGGAGTTCCTGACTCGTGTCATTTGCCGCTTCGACAGCGCTCGGCCTCCAGTCCACCTCGGGGATATCAGGGCGTCCGCACTGCCTCGCAGCCTCCGTCACGATCCGCTTCCAGCGTTCAAGCTTATTGTTCTGCTGATCTTCTCGTATCTTAGCCACTGAGCGGCGCCCCCCAAATATCCAGAAATTGTGAGCACCGAGTTCGGTTCCTTTCTGCAAAATCAAATCGATCTTATCCCCTTTTGGAAGCGCTTGACAGATTGTAATACGTGGAGTAGCCGAATCTCTTTCACCAGCAAGACAGGAAGATATGATTTTTACAGCCACCCACTCCTTGGCTACCTGATTGATTGTGCCAAAATATACTATCCCCTTCTCATCGGCCAATTGGACAGCATCACCCGTTCCCAACCGCAAAACACGAACCATATGATTATAAATGTCTCCATCAAAGGAGGCATAGCCATCACGAATGGTTCTCGAATGTATCATAAAACGGCGCGTGCTCATGAACCGGCTTCGTTCCTGTACTGCATTGCTACCCATTCGCCTGAACAAACAGTCTGGCAGTAGTTCAACGGCTGGGAAGCAAATCCCTGACGAACTAATTGCTCTTTTTCCGCCAGAATTCCAGAGAGAATCAAGTACCCTCCTGGAGACAACCGAGCAGTCAGGTACGGTGCCAGTCGCACTAACTCCTCTGCAAGAATATTCGCCAAAATAATATCAAAATTTTCAACAAGCGATTCAAGTGGTGCGGTGCCGCATTCTATACGCTCTGAAAGTCCATTGAGCTCGAGGTTCTCATGTGCAACAGTAACCGCGTCAGGGTCAATATCAAGCGCAAGTATCCGTCCTGCGCCCAACAAGCTCGCTGCCATCGCAAGAATCCCCGAACCGGTACCAAGATCAAGCAATGACGGCTGCGATGTCTGATCGCATTGATCCATGGTCTGTTCTAATAACTCCAGACAGAGCCGCGTAGTTTCGTGTCCACCAGTACCAAATGCCATTCCCGGATCAATGCGCAAAACCAAATCACCTGGTAATTGCATCGCTTCCTCCCATGTCGGGACAATCAGGAGACGTTTGCCAATCCGAAGCGGCTTGAAATGAACCTTCCAGCTACTACTCCAATCCTCCGAGTTAACAACAGTTAGCGCAGGAGCACCAAAACAGGCAACTGGATGCCGCTTTGAAAGTTCTGATATGAACGCTTCAAGTTCCTGCATCTGCGGTTCAGGGTCATTATCAGCAGACAGATAGGCTTTAATCACAACGCGTACTGAATGAGGTATTTCGCTTATAGAAAATGCATCCACACACTTGTTATCAATACAGACACCGTTACCGGTTAAGCGTGTCATAAATTCAGCAACAACGTCAGCATACTCTTCAGGAACATCGCACGCAATTTCAAGCCATAAATCGATCATGTAAAATCCTGCAGAGAAAATGGAGTAACTACCGAGGAAAAGTAGCAGAAGCACCCACCCCTGACAATAAAAAAACATCTCTACTTTTGGCTTCAACAACACAAACGCCGTAGAGGAGATGATATGACGAGGTACTTTCTCTTTATTTCCGTCTGAATCCTTCCGGGTGTACACAAATAAAAAGCCGCCCGATAACAATCGGACGGCTTTTTATTACGTAAGGATACTACGTGTTATTTCTTCTTTTTTGCAGACTTCTTAGGAGCTACTGCTGCGCGACCACCATATTGCATTGGATCGCCTTTATAGCCAAGTGCAGTCCAGTTCATTCGTGTACCACCCATATGGCATTCGCCACATTGCAGGGCATCTTCCTTCGGAGAAACCTCATGTTGAGCGCTTATATAGGAAACCGTATTAACAAACTGGTATTTACCGCTGTATGGAAGACCTTCCGGGCTCTTGGCACCGTTTACAAGAGCTTTTTCCCAGTCGTAGTTAACCCACAACTCCTTGTACTGCTGGAAGGTGCTCAGGTATTTGAACTTGCTGTCCATTGGCTGGGTACCGGTAAAACGCTTATACGGATAGATTTTAGCGGTCTTATCCTTGATGTCGCCAAGTGGTCTCGTCATTATGACCGGCTTGGAGGGATCCTTAATCTTGTCGCCCAACATGTATCGGTCGATTTTGCCGTTATACCATTCATAGTCCGGCACAACATTCATGCCCCACTTGAAGGTACCCTTTTTCTTGGCAAATGTTTCTTTGTCGAATTCTTCTTGTGGTTCAATATCTTTACCGACATCGGACCATTTCCACATCATCTTGGTGGCCTGGCCTTTTGCAAAAACAGGGATGTGGCAGGTCTGACAGGCCACGGAGGTCAGGTGATTATTCAGGATATTCTTGTTTTTAGACTTCTGGTGAGGAGCCTTGGCACCACTATGGCAATCTTCACAGGTCACTCGGGCATCGTAATGCGCCATCTGACTGGAAGCCCCTGCAATCCGGTGCTCTTTGGTTTTGTGGCAGTCCTGACACATCATTTCTTGGCCACCTTTTACCTTCTTGGCCATATGGACATCCTGCTTCTTATCAGCAAACAACAGGGTGGAATCCAGCCCGGCATGCTTGACCGCATCACCACCACCACCGTAGAAGTGGCAATAGCCACAGTTTACCAAGTTTGGCCTGCCCACGCTCTGAGCAGCAAGTTCGAGATTCATAGAACCTTTAAGAATGGCCTGCATGTTAACGTCACACCCAACTGCAGCGCGATCATAGTTCCCTTTAAGTGCATGACAAACGAGACAATCAATACGGGTCTTGTCAGTAAAATCAAAATTATTGGAGCGGGTCCAGCCATAACCGGCATGGCATTTGTTGCAGGATTCATGTACTACGCCATCAGGCCCATTAAAAGGTGTTGTACAGAAGCTATTGATCATGTTCTTCTTGCCATATGTTTTAGTGCTATTTTCCAGTCGTTTGACATGGTTTGGCGTACCAGCCCACGTCCAGTGGGTTGTCTTCATGACCTCTTCTGCCTGTTTCTCGTGGCATTCAAGACAGACCTTCGTAACCGATTGACCATCCTTGAACGGACCCTTGACAAATTCCGTGTGATCCGTAGCGGCAAACGCCTGCAACGAGACCAAAACCAGAGCAGCGGCCATCACTGCCACCATTCCTTTAACACCCCTCATACCCCTCATACCCTTTTCTCCTTTTTGATGTCTTGCGTATTGTGAGCCCAATAACTGTTGCCAAACGCCACTAGATATGGACAACGCTATATAAGAACATATCTAGATCTTAATGTCAACAATCTGCATCAAGCACATAAGACCGTTAGAGTCCGTTTTAACTGACATTTTTGGGCTGACCTGAGGATAGATTTCCCACTGCCTGGCAATCAATCAGCAACCAGAGTTGCAACAGTCAAAAGTCATCACACTTTCTTGCCAATACCCTGCACCAGCCAAACTTAAAAAATCAGGAAAATCGTCCAATAAAATCTTTGGCTAGTTTGTAGACCAGCAGAGCAAACGGCCACGCATGCCAAAACAGGTCAAAGATGTCGATGGGACGCTTAAGTGTACCATTTGCCAGCATCCTGATTTTTTCAACTATATGCGGCTGAGGGAAAAATGGGGCAAAACCGAGAAGCAATGCAAGCGGAATGAGAAACCGGTATTCCAGCAGATCCTTCATATATCCAACTCCAGAAACATTGGGATTCCAGTAAATTATTTTCAGATATGTGTATATACATCTAATCTAGCGAAGGCAACGTATAGAACACGAAGAAGGGGACAAGCGGTGTGTCACTTGCCATTGTGCATCATTCCACGGCATTAATAATTCAAATGACGGGCGAAGCATTCTGGCCCCGCTGCAACAGAGACATGAAGCATAAAAACCATGGGCGAAAAAATTTACACATAATCAAGCTGTTATACAATAAATGGGTGGGTCTGCAAGCAGCCCCACCCATAACATCACAGGCCTTGAACCAATCAGCAGCCTGCTGTCTTTTGAACTCTGATAATAACCTTGCTTGCATCGTCGAAGCGAATACGCAGCTCATCGCCAACACGAATTTTCTTGTCTTTCAGTTTCTCCATTGTGGAATCGTCACGCACCTGCAACACGACAATGGCATCTGTCTTACGATCCTTTAAGGTCATTTCAGCACTGCTGCCATGCATTTTAAGCGCAGATATCGTGCCGATCATCTTGCCTTGACCAGCAAATGCCACAGTAGCCCAGACAGACACCACAACCATTACAACCAGAACAACCAGTCTTTTCATGTTTTCCTCCATGTGTACCGACTAAGGATAGGAATTTACTTTTGGGACAGTACACCCCTGAACAAACCATCGTCAAGGCGTTTTTTGCTGATTTTAAAGCGAATCACAAGGTTGCCAGAAAAACTAGTAACACAGCCTGGCTGCAATCAGCATTCTGCGGAAACCATGTTGAAGCGCCACTTGTATGCATCAAGCTGTGCATCAAGAAGACTGCCCAAAGGGATATTCGTTGCTTCCACAAGTGATTGGACTTCACCAAAGTTAACATGTTCAAGTGTCTCGGCAAGCGCCAGCAGTTCGCCTATTTCGCCTCCACGATTAAGGAGCGCCTCCGTTACAGCATCGCTCATATTTAATTCCTGTAAGATTTGTTCCATGGATGTCTCAAAAAGGACATCCATAAGTGACATGATGCCGGCCAGAAAAGATTCTTCAACCGCTTCGTTGTCTCGGGAGGTGCCATGACGCAACATAGTAAGATACTCCATGAAACGTCCTCGGACAGCTGCCATCTCAAGAAGCGGGTTATTTATACCCCCGCTCGCAGAGCAGGCGTATATCGCGAGTTGCGTCCAACGACGGAGTTTATCCAACCCAAGGATCATAATTGCGTGACGGAGATTTCTAATCTTCTCCCGCAAACCAACATTGACAGAGTTTACAAGTTTAATCAGGTTGTAGGACAAGTCAGGATAGGTGCGAAATACCGTTTCGATATCATCGAGATCCATATTTCCGCGCAGAGATTCAAGCAGTTTGAGCATGCCGATCTTTGAGGTGTCAGGAGCTTTCCTCTTGAGCACTATTGGACGGGCAAAAAAATAGCCTTGAAAGAGTTCAAAACCCAACTCTCGGCATTCCTCAAACTGTTCCATTGTTTCTACGCATTCTGCAAGGAGTATGACGGGGAATTGCTTCAGTTTCTGTACCATCTCGCGGCAACCTTCACTGGTCGTCTCAAGCAAATTTATTTTTATTATATCGATAAATTGGTAAAATGCGGCATTTGTAGAGGAATACGTATGATCATCAAGGGCCAGTCGAAAGCCTTGAGCTTTAAGAGTGCGTGCCCGGGCCTCATTTATTTCGTTAAAGGGCATCGTTTCAAGAAGTTCCAGCACAATATGTTCCCGGGGGAGAAGTTCTATCGTTTCCGACAGCAGCACGTCTTCGGTTATATTTATAAAACCAAGCGTATTCCCCAACACCTCATGCAGCCCAAAATTAGTAAGGGCACTTGAAATGACACTGGCACTGGCAAAGTTCTGGCTATCATAGGTACTTCTATTGCACTCAGAAGAACGGAAAAGGAGTTCATAACCCACAATTTCCTGCCTGACATCCAGTATCGGTTGCCTGCCAAGAAAAATTTCCTGCCTGCCTATTTTCTGATTCTGGGGTTCATTCAACTGTTCATCCAACTTTAATATTTTTATTTACGTCCTTTTTTTCAGAAACGGTAGAGTAACCTGCCGACTCTTCTATGTATAGTTGTATGCACTCGTAGTACGAATTTGCTTAAAATTCGATTCAAGTTCGAGAAAAGCTGCTACGATTTCTGTATCAAACTGTTTTCCGCTTTCTTGGGCTATCATTTCTTTTACATGTTCATGGTCCAGAGCCTTCCGGTAACAACGATCAGAGCAGAGTGCATCATATACGTCAGCCAGAGCCATTATTCTGGCTGACAGTGGTATATTCGTACCCGAAAGCCCATCCGGATACCCTTTTCCATCCCACCGTTCATGATGATAGAGAGCAATCTCGATCCCCATGCCAATAAATGAGTTGTCAGGATAGCGGTTATACACCGTCTGCATATTACTCCCGCCGATTACGGTGTGGGTTTTCATGATTTCAAACTCTGCTTCGGTAAGTTTACCAGGCTTAAGCAGAACTGAATCAGGGATTGCCACTTTGCCAATATCGTGCAGAGTCGAGGCATGATAGAGGCAATCAATATAATCAGGAGTGAGTTGCCCGGAATAGGAGCTGTTGGAGTTAAGATATTCTGCCAACTGACGACAATATTCCTGAACACGCTCAAGATGGGAACCGGTGTCTTCGTCCCGGTTTTCGGCAAGTTTTGCCATGGCAAATATTGTCGCGTGCTGGGCTTTTGAAATTTCTAAGATCTTTTTTTCTACAACTTTTTGCAGTTCAATTGTTTCGGCCATTGAACGGAGATTAAGATGCACGTCAATTCTTGCAAGGACTTCCTGATAATGAAAGGGTTTGGTGATGTAATCAACGCCTCCTGCCTGAAAACCGCGAATGATATCTTCCTTCTGTGCCATGCCACTTAAGAAGACCACCGGCGCCTTAAGACCTCTTCGCTTTACCTCTCTACAGAGTTCATATCCGTTCATTTTTGGCATTGATATGTCGAGCAGAATCAAATCCGGAGGATTTTCTTCCATAAAATTAAGGGCTTGAGTACCATCCTGAAAAGTTTTCGTTTCCCAATTTCTGGCATTAAAAATATTACTTAAGAGTTCAAGTATTACAGGTTCATCATCAATAATAATAATTTTCTGTTTGGTGATGAGTGCATCCATTTGTTTGGACCTCTGTAGCTCATAAGTTAAAAAACAAAAAACCTGCATTTTTTGTGAAATGGCAGGTTTATCGGATATTTTATGTAGTTAATATCCAGTGCATCTGTTCGACAACCCCTCTTCCCGTTCTGGGCAGGTAGCTTTGCGTCATCCGGTTCCCCGAATTTTGCCATTTCGTGATATATTTAATTCTGTTATTTATGAACCTCTTGTTTTCTTGTGTCAATATCATTATCACATTGCAATTGTGCAAATTAACTCTGGTGTTTTTTGATGATTCGCGATGAATCACAGCCTTCCGATTATTCTTCATTTTTCAACAGGCACCGTAACTGGTACACGTATGAATATACCTACATGTGCATAAATGTACCCAGAATAGCCCACCCCAGCGTACCAAGTGTAACCGAACCGAGCAGCAGAGCCAGGGCCTGATCGAAGTTGTTTTCGCGTCTCCGTTCATTGTAACCGAGAAGTGCACCAATAATAATTCCGCCGACAATCCCCCCCCCATGGGCCCAGTTATTGATCCCTGGAAAGATCAGGCCAAAGATAAAAAGACCAATCACCCAGCCACTTACCTCTCGATACACCGAATTACCATATGCGCCACCCCTGCTCTTTCCGTAGTAGAGCATGGCTCCAATCAAACTGCATATTGCCGCCGAAGCGCCTATGGTGAACGGAACTCCGGCAAAGTATGAAACTACATATCCAAACACGCCGCCTATAGTGTAAATACTGAACATGCGGCTTGGTCCGTACTCGTTAGAGACCATTGGTGCAATCTGCTTAAGTGCCAACAGATTAAAAGCAATATGCAAAATTCCGCCGTGAAGATAATTAGCGCTGATCAAAGTCCAGTATCGTCCGAAATTATCAATCGGATACGTGCCGGTTGCTCCTAACAGTAGGAGGCTCGTCTGCCCGGGAGAGAAAAAACCACTAGTACCACCTATTTTGATACTCAGAAGGAGAGATATGGCAAAATACAGCATGTTTACAGTAATAAGTGTTTTTAGCAGCCAGTCTCCATCCACAGTCCCCCGAGACCAGTTAATAATTTTCCACCATGGCGCTGAACGCGAAGTGCCACACCAAGAACAAGTTGTTTCTTCACTGCCAATTAAACGCCTGCACCGTGGACAGAGAATTGCCCGTTGTTTCATCAAACACCACCCTCAGGATTATCCGCGTAATGACTCCGGATTCGATCCCCATAAATATTTTCAGCTCCAACACAGCCTGTTAGGCAAGTATAGTATACCTACTGAATCCGGATTCCTCTACGTTACCGGGCTGTATTGTTACATTTTTGGCAGAAATATAAACAGCGACATTGAAAGCAGCGCCAGAACCCACATACCCGCTTTGATTTCGCTGTTCCTCCCTGTGCAGACTTTTAGCAATACATATGTAATCATGCCTGATGTCATACCCACGCCAATATTGAACGTAAAAATCATCAATACGACGGTAAGAAAAGCAGGAATAAGCTCTGTTAAATCATCAAAATCAATCTGCGTGATAGGCTTTATCATAAATGATCCAATCACTACCAAGGAGATACCATAGGCATGAGGCGGCACAATTGTAAATAGTGGAGCGAAAAACAGCGACAATGCGAACAGTGCAGCCACTACAAGAGCCGAAAAGCCGGTCCGCCCTCCTTCTTCAATCCCGGCCGCCGATTCTATATACGCGCCGGTGGTACTGGTTCCGAGTATCGGAGCAATCATTGTAGCCAAAGCATCGGCAAGCATCGGGCGCTCTATTTCCGGTAGATTACCATTTTCATCCAGCAGGTCTGCCCGCATGGAGAGACCGATTAGAGTGCCGATGGTATCAAGAAAAGCCATTATAAATATTACCATCACCACTGAAAAGAATTTGGGGTTCAAAGCACCTGAAATATCAAGTTTAAACATGATTGGCGAGAGAGAGGGTGGCAGGCTGACTATACTGGTCGGCAGTGGCGTAATGCCTAATGCAATAGATCCTATTGTTGTTGCTATTATGCCTATTACAAGAGCACCGCGTATTCGGCGAGCCAACAGGACGACAACCAAGACAAAGCCGGCAACTGCCAATAAAACGGAAGGCTGGGAAATGTTTCCGAGACGAACCGGGGCACCTTGCACACCGAGAACAACGACTCCAGTCTCATTCAGTCCGATAAAAGTCAGAAACAATCCAATCCCCACCGCAAAACTGGCCTTGAGTGACATGGGTATCGATTCAGCCAGCCACCCGCGAATTTTGAATACCGTCAAAACAGTAAAGAGCACTCCTGCGATAAACACGGCTCCTAGTGCTACCTGCCAAGTGTACCCCATCACCTTGACAACAACGAAGGCTATAAAAGCATTTTCGCTCATATACGGAGCAATTGCAAACGGACGTCGTGCCCAAAACGCCATGATGGTCGTACCGATAACGGCTGCCAAGATTGTTGCCGTTGTTGATGGGCCACGAGGAATGCCGGCGTTTTCCAGAATTGCTGGGTTAACAATAATGATATATGCCATGGTTAGAAACGTTGTCAGCCCGGCAAGAGTTTCCTGACGATAGCCGGTCTTATACCGTGTAAAGTCAAAAAAAGTATGCATGCGCTATAATCCTTTTACCGCAAATATACCCGGCGCATTGCGCCAATAGCCCCTGTAATCCAATCCGTATCCAAACAGGAAGCGATCACCAACTTCAATACCGGTAAAGTCTGCCCTCATACCTACCGTGACCTTTCGTTGATGCAGCTTTTCAACCAATACCGCCATATAAACGTGAGCAGCCCCCTGTTGACGACAGTACTCAGCTATTGCTGCAAGAGTCACACCTTCATCAAGAATATCATCTACAAGAAGCACAGTCCTGCCCTTCAGATCGAGCTGAGGACGAACAATCCAGTGCAGGTCTGCTCCGCTTATTTCATGACCGTAGCGAGTGGCATGGACATAATCCACCTCGAGCGGGAACACAAGCTGGGTCAGAAGCTGGCCGGTAAAGATAAGTCCACCATTCATGACGCACAGCACAGCTGGGCATGACTCTGCGAGTTGTACAGAAATTTCCTGTGCCATGCGTTTAATAATGGCGACAATCTCCGTTTCCGTAACCAACTGGTCTGCTTCTTTAATTATGTTTTTAATTTCTACACTATTCATGATATTTCCTTTCGTTGTGCTCCGACAACTCTTTCAATGCAACCTGAGTCACAAGAAATAAACGGTTCTTCGAAAGCACCGCTTTTCTTAAACAACTGTTCAACCTCTTTTGCCTGACCGATTCCAATCTCTACCATAAGCCATCCCCCCGGATTCAAATGTTCAACCGCCGACGGAATGAGCATTCGATAGATATTTAGACCATCGTTACCGCCATCAAGGGCAATGCTGGGATCATAATCACGCACTTCCGGGCTAAGGGTTTCGATATCACCGGTCGGAATATATGGCGGATTAGAAACAATGAGGTCGAAACAACGTCCAAAAACCGGAAGGAACAGAGAACCTAGCAAAAATTCGATTGGAGCGCCATGCTTATCAGCATTGCGTTGTGCAACAACCAATGCCTCGGCAGATATATCAGTAGCTGTAACAGCAGCATGTAAAAGATGCTTCTCTAAAGTAACAGCAATACAACCGCTTCCTGTTCCGATATCAAGCACAGAATGGGCTCCGGGATGCCGTATAATTGCCTCTGAGATCAACACCTCAGTATCATGCCGCGGTATCAGTACATCTGCAGAGACCTCATAGTCTCGTCCATAGAACTCCTGGCTTCCGAGAATATGCTGGATCGGTTCACGCCGAGCTCTGCGAGCAATCATTTCCCGATAGGCAGCCAGTTCACGCTCATTTAACGGCTTATCGTGCTGAAGATATAACCCAACACGATCAAGACCTGTAGCGGCGCAAAGTAGCCATTCTGCTTCGAGACGGGCGTTGGGAATGCCTTTAGAGAGAAGATAGTCCTTGCTCCAAGATACCAGTTTCAGTGTAGTCCAGATTTCTTGCGCTGCCATGGTGCTCCTGACACATTCAAGTTAACGAGTCTATGCAGTAATAACAAAAGGCGGTCTCATCTGGAGGCCGCCTTCGTTGTTGTACATATTTTTAGAAAATATTACAGCAGTTTTACTGCCATCTGTGCGTACTCGAGAATTACTGACGGCACAATTCCAGGAATCAGAGTGCCAGCGACTGCAATGATGAGTGCCAGTGCAACCGGAGGAGTAACGTGTACCCACTCGAAATCTTCTGTAGATTCTTTGAAATACATGAAAACCATAATGCGAAGATAATAGTACACTGATGCGGCACTGTTAAGAACACCGATAACTGCCAGCCAGATATAACCTTTCTGAATTGCACCGGAGAACAGATAAAATTTACCGATAAAGCCTGCTGCGGGAGGAACACCAGCGAGTGAAAAAAGGAAGATTGTCATTGCAAGAGCCAGAACCGGCCGCTTGAAACCGAGGCCAGCAAAGTCAGACACATTGCCATTGGATTCACCCTTTTTGGCAACCAAAATAATAATCGCAAAAGCTCCAATGTTCATAAAGGAGTATGAGAGCATATAGAACAGGATACCAGCAGTACCCGTCCCATTACCGGCAGCAAAACCGACAAGAGCATATCCTGCGTGAGCAATGGATGAATAAGCAAGGACTCGTTTGATGTTGTCCTGACGAAGGGCTGTTATATTACCTACCGTCATGGTCAATACTGCCAGTACCCAGAGGACCTGACTCCATTCAACCTGAAGCGCCGGAAGAGCAACAAGGAAAAGACGGAGTAGTGCTGCAAAACCGGCAGCTTTAGGACCAGCTGACATAAATGCGGTCATCGGAGTCGGAGCGCCCTCGTATACATCAGGTGTCCACATGTGAAACGGTGCGGCTGCAATTTTAAAGGCAAATCCAGTCATCATGAGCAACATTCCTGCTACGAGCATGATGTTTGTAGACGGAAGTGTCATCTGCCCGACAACTTCAGCTATCTTGTAGAGGCGGGTAGTTCCGGTTGCGCCATAGATAAGGGCCATACCGTAAAGCATAAATCCGGTGGAGAACGCACCCAGCAGAAAGTATTTTAGACCGGCTTCATTGGACTTCTTATTGGCCCTGTTAAATCCAGCAAGTACATAAAGAGTTACTGACATTACTTCGAGCCCGAGGAATATCGTCATCAGGTCCGTACCGGAAGCCATCAGCATCATACCGACAACGGCAAAGAGAATCAGGGAATATAACTCGCCATGGTTACACTCTTCTCGCTCCATGTACTTGTCTGCAATCAGTACAGTTAACCCGGCGCCAACCAGAAAGGTCATCTTGAAGAACGTAGCAAAATTATCAAGAACGACTGACCCACCAAAGCTCTCAACGTGACTGCCCCAACCAGCTCCTACCAGCACCGCTGCCGCAACAATACCGATAAAACTGATGTATGCAAGGTATGACTTCTGCTTACCAGGTACAAATACATTGATCAGCAGAAGAGCCATAGCCAGCACGGAGAGAAATATCTCCGGTAGAATCGGCGTCATGTTGACGACTGGAATTAAAATCATGTCCATCTAAAATATCCTCCGGTCGGATTGACTCGTTATTTGTTTATTTTGCTTCGTGCGGATTAACAACAGGTTCTGCATGTGGTGTAGAAGGAACGTCAACAGCAGGATGTCCGGCTGGCAACTGATCCATACCGGGATGTCCGACAGGCATTTGCTCCATTCCCGGATGACCAGCGGGCATCTCGGCATCAGGAATCACCTGGGCATTGACAGATGAAACATGAACCTGTGCTACAAGCTTGTTGATTGCAGGCTCCATCTTATCAATGAAGGGCTTCGGGTAAAGACCTATGAAGAAAATCAAAACTACAAGAGGAACCATAATCACTACTTCACGAACATTTAGATCAGATAATTTCTGGTTTTTAGGATTATCAAGTTCGCCAAACATGACACGCTGAAAGACCCACAACATGTAAACTGCGGAGAGAATAACACCGCTCGTAGCAACAATCGTCCACCAACGCAGCTGACTTTCAAATGCGCCGAGTAAGATAAGGAATTCGCCGACAAAACCATTCGTTCCGGGTAAACCGACCGAGGAAAAAGTGACAATCATAAATATTGTCGCAAATACCGGCATCTGTTTCGATAAGCCGCCAAAATCTGTAATAAGGCGGGTATGGCGACGTTCATATATAAAACCAACTATAAGGAACAGTGCACCTGTCGAAACACCATGGTTAATCATCTGGAGCATCCCGCCGGTAATACCCTCAGTATTGAAGGCAAAAATTCCGAGCATTACAAACCCCAGGTGGGCTACAGATGAGTAGGCAACAAGTTTTTTAACATCTTCCTGTACCATGGCAACAAGTGCTGCGTATATAATTCCGATAACCGCGAGGGTTGCGATCAGTGGTGCAAACTTCTGAGCCGCATCAGGAAAAAGCGGGATAGCAAAGCGCACATACCCGTAGGTACCCATTTTCAACAAGACTGCAGCAAGTATAACTGAACCGGCTGTTGGAGCTTCAGTATGGGCATCGGGTAACCACGTATGTAGTGGAAACATCGGAACCTTGATTGCAAAGGCGAAGGCAAATGCCAGGAACAACCAGATTTGCGTTGCCATATCGAGCTTGAGACTGAAGAAGTTCAACAGACCAAAATCAGTAATGCCGGCTTCCATTCCTTTAAAGTAGAGGAAAATCAATGCTACCAGCATCAGGAGAGACCCGACCATGGTGTAGATAAAGAACTTCACAGCTGCATATAGTTTATTTTTACCACCCCAGATGCCGATCATGAAATACATCGGAATCAGCATGACTTCCCAGAAAATGTAGAAGAGAAACAGATCCAACGAGATAAATGCGCCCAACATACCTGTTTCAAGCAACAGGAGACAGATCATGTACTCCTTAACTTTCTCTTCAACTGCAGTGTAAGTTGAAAGAACAGCTATCGGCATAATAAAGGTGGTCAGGATAACGAGCCAGAGGCTGATTCCGTCAATACCAATGTTATAGCGCATGATGAAAGGCCCAGCAGCAATCCAGGGTACATTTTCTGTAAATTGAAACTCAGCATTGGACTGGAATCCTGTCAGGATGATCAGCGACACCAGGAAAGTCACAATTGTTACCCCAAGGGTGACATTCCGGAGCACTCCTTTGCTGTCTTTAGGGATAAACAGCAGCAGCAGGACACCCAGTATCGGCAGGAATGTCGTCAGGCTCAGTACGTTACTCATGAATTCGTGCTCCTTTATACAAAGTGCTTAAGAATTAGTTATTTAAAAATGAAGTAGCCAAGCATTACAACAACACCCAACGCCATGGAAAATGCGTAATTATAGATGTAGCCTGACTGTAGATAGCGGAAGATGCCGCTGAAACCCATTACAGTATTGGCGACGCCATTGACAACACCGTCAACAATCAAGACATCAAAACCTTTCCAGAGAAACTGGCCAAAAGCCTTACATGGGTTCACAAAGAGATAATCATAGAGTTCATCAACATACCATTTGTTGTACACTGCTCTGTGCAGAGCCGGGAAGGTGGCTACAAACTTACCCGGAAGTTTGGTATTCTGTACATACATGGTAAATGCGATGCCAATGCCGATGATTGCGATAAGTACAGACAGACCCATCAGACCCCATTCAAGCCCATGACTTAAATGTTCACCATGCTGAGCATATGTGCTACCGTATTCAGTTGACAGTTCAAAGACTGGATCCAACCAGTGTTCAAAATAGTTTGGCAACAATCCCATGAGCTTCGGCATACCAAGATACCCGCCGAATGCTGCAAGTGCACCAAGAACCATTAAAGGTATCGTGATAACGAGAGGGGACTCATGAAGATGATTCTTGGCTCCCGGATTAATTCGGCATTCACCGAAAAAGGTCATGAAGACAAGTCGGAACATGTAGAAGGCGGTAAGACAAGCGGCAGCAGCTCCAATGCCCCACAGTACAATATTCAAATTACCGTGATAGGGGTTGGAAAAAGATTGCCAGAGGATTTCATCCTTGGAAAAGAATCCGGAAAAACCTGGGATACCTGAAATAGCAATTGTAGAAACCAAAAAGGTAATGAATGTAATCGGCATCGCCTTACGAAGACCACCCATGTTGCGCATATCCTGTGCGTCATCATGAGAATGGATTTTATGCAGTGCATGATGCATAGAGTGAATAACAGATCCGGAACCAAGGAACAGGCAAGCTTTAAAGAAGGCATGCGTCATCAGATGGAAGATACCGGCACTGAATGCTCCAACTCCCATTGCCAAGAACATGTAACCGAGTTGCGATACTGTGGAGTAGGCAAGAACCCGCTTGATATCGTTTTGTGCAGTGCCGATAGTCGCGGCAAAGATGGCCGTAGCGGCACCGACAACTGCGATGACCATCATGGTATCAGGCGACTTTATAAAGACGAAACTCATCCTGCCAATCATATAAACACCAGCTGTAACCATGGTAGCAGCATGAATGAGAGCAGAGACAGGTGTCGGGCCTTCCATAGCGTCGGGTAGCCAGGTAAAAAGTGGAATCTGAGCAGATTTACCGGTAGCACCAAGGAAAAAGCAGAGCGTAGCAACCGTCACAACACCACCGTAGGGTAACAGATGCGATGCTGCTTTGATTTCCATGAAGTTGACTGTCCAGATGTTATGATTGCTGCCAAGCCACCAATAGAGCGTAAACAGACCGATCAGAAACCCAAAGTCGCCGACGCGGTTCATTACAAAAGCTTTTTTAGCAGCATCACCGGCTGATTTTTTATGGAAATAATAACCAATCAGAAGGTAAGAACAAAGACCGACACCTTCCCAGCCAATAAACATGACCAGCATATTGCTGCCAAGCACCAGCAGGAGCATCGACATACAGAACAGATTCAGATAGGCAAAGAATCGGTAAAAACCCTCTTCACCATGCATATAACCAATTGAATAGAGGTGGATCAGTGAACCTACTCCGGTTACCACCATGATCATGACCACTGAGAGCGGATCAACAAGGAAAGCCATATCGGCTTTGAAGTGACCCGAGTGGATCCACGGGAAAACGACCTTTTCAAATACTCTTTGCTCCGGTGGTAGACCGATCATCTGCATGAGTATTCCGCACGACACTAAAAATGAAAGGAAGATCATCAGCGTTCCTATCCCGCCGATTATTGCCTCATTTTTAATCTTTTTCCCGAAGAGTCCGTTAATCAAGAACCCGATGAGTGGGAAGAGCGGTATTAGCCATACGTTGTCAAACATGTAAGACTCCTTTTATGCAATCATTAAACGTTGTCGTAAAAGTTGGACTGCTGTTCTACCACTTCATCAAGTTAGCGTCGGTGACATCAATCGAATCTTTATTATTGAAGAAAGCAATGAAAAGCGCGAGACCAACAGCAGCTTCAGCAGCAGCCACGGTCATGATGAAGAAAACAAATACCTGGCCATCAAAATTACCGAGATAGCGAGAAAAAGCCACAAATGTGAGGTTGACCGCATTGAGCATCAACTCGATACACATAAAAATTACAATTGCATTCTTGCGGGTCAGGACGCCAATTGTGCCGATAGAAAAGAGTACGGCGCTTACGATGAGATAGCTGTTCAGGTTTTCCATGAAATAGATCCCTCTTATATTTTTTTCTTAGCCAGTATGACCGCGCCGACGATTGCAACTAACAGGAGTATTGAAGTGATTTCAAACGGCAGGAGAAAGTTCGTGAACATTTCTTTACCGATTAGTTCAGTATGACCAACTTGTTTGATCATATCTGCACTGTAAGGACCTGTTGCGACAGCAACACGACTTTTGAACAATACATATGCAAGATTGACAAATGTGAAGAAACCGATAATTAAGCTAAACACAACCTTATGCGAATGCTTTTTTGAAGCATCAACCCTGATATTCAGCAACATGATAGTGAATACCATCAATACCATGATCGCTCCGGCATATACCATTACCTGAACCGCAGCCATAAACGGCGCATCAAGCATGACATAGTAGGTAGCCAGGCAGAAAAAAGTCATTATCAGCGAAAGGGCGCTATTAATCGGGTTCTTGCAAGTGACCACCAGTATAGCCGAAATTATAGCTACAAATGTAATGATCAGGAAAAAGAGGGTTTCCATGCACTGCTCCTTTATTACTTTTCTAAAAGACGTTCTTTGGAGTAGATAAAGTCCTGACGGTGATAATTTGCCAGCTCGAATTCACCGGTCATCTTGAGAGCGTCAACCGGACAGGCCTCAACGCAGTAACCGCAGAAAATACAGCGCAGCATATCTATTTCATATACTGATGCGTATTTGTCGTGATTAGCGTCTTCAGCAGCCTCAACAGTAATACATTTTGCCGGGCAGACAGTCGGGCACAGGTAACAAGCAACGCATTTTGCTTTGCTGTGTGATACTTTAAGGCCATGCAGGCCACGAAAGCGTTGTGATACCTTGGGTCTCTCAGTCGGATACTGTAGCGTAACCGGCTTCAGGAACATGTGCTTAAACGTAATTTTCATGCCGTTTATAATCGGTGTAATCGGATTCATATATTCATCCTCGTCTCTGGAATAACGTTATTCATTCAGCGGATATCAAACAAAATAGCCGATGATTCCTGTAACTACTATGTTTACAAGTGCTACTGGAATAAAGACCTTCCAGCCAAGATGCATTAATTGATCATACCGGTAACGTGGAAGTGTTGCGCGGATCCACATGCAGACAAACATCAGAAAGTATACTTTTGCAATGAAGTAAACCGGTCCAAGCAGTGGGAAGGCGGCGGTAAGCGGTCCGTTCCAGCCACCGAGAAACAGCGTAGTTGTCAGAGCACATACGGTTACCATATTTGCATATTCAGCCATGAAGAACATTGCGTATTTCATTGATGAGTATTCTGTGCAGAACCCGGATACAAGTTCAGTTTCCGCCTCAGGTAAATCAAACGGTGTGCGATTGATCTCGGCAAGAGAACAGATAAAAAACATGAAAGCTGCAAGAGGTTGTTTAAAGAGATACCACTCAAAACCACCAAAACCAGACTGAAGTGCAACAATTTTGTTGAGTGAAAGTGTACCGGAAAGCATAAACACAGAAATAATTGCCAGGCCTGCCGCCAGTTCATACGAAATCATTTGAGCGGAGGCACGCAAACCACCCATCAGAGAGTATTTGCTATTTGACGCCCACCCAGCGAGCACAATTCCATAGACGCCGAGTGATGACATTGCCAAAATATAAAGTACTCCGACATTAATATCATATACTTGGCCTGCAGCCGTATCATAGTATGCGGCGATCTGTAATGGGATCTTATAACCGGCTACCTCAATGACGCCCCCGAATGGGATTACGGCAAAGGTAATAAAAGCTGGAATAAGAGCAATAAGCGGTGCTACCAAAAACGCAAATGTACTGGCCTGAGAGGGTATGATCTCCTCTTTAAAGAAGAGCTTTACGCCATCGGCGATCGGTTGTAGTAGTCCGTGCCAGCCAGTGCGCATGGGTCCCAATCGTACCTGCATATGGCCGATAATTTTGCGCTCGGCGTACGTAGCGTAGGCCACGGTCAGCAGCACAAAGACAAAAGCCACCAGGACCTTGGCAACCATGGCGATGTAATACATCATCGGCAGTCCTAATATCTCGATTCCCATCTGTCCCTCTTTCCTTGCTAGTATAAATTAGTTACTACAGCTAATTAGTTTAAATAACCCTTTACTTTGCCACCGTAACCATTGTTACGGGAGACCCGGTCCAGATTGTATTAATCGGAGCAGAGCTGAAATGATATGGTGCAAAGACGACACCAGCAGGCATACGTGAAGAAACTTTAGCTTTTAGCTGCATACTCCCGGCTGCTGAGGCAACTGTTATAAGATCGTTATCTGCGATTTTATACGCAGAAGCATCCGTACGTGACAGTTCAAGATAGCCTTCCGGACAAACATGCATCGGTCCTTCACCGTACTGTGACAGCGTACCGTTGTGATACAACACGCTACCAGTAACAAGAGCAAACTTACCATTCTCAGTGGCTGGCGAAGGTGTTGCTTTTGGAACAACGAAGGCAGGTTTTGTTGCAGCTGTTGCAAAGGCACCGTCCTTACGGAGTATTATATGACTTAATCCAGTATATCCCGGCGCGTGTTCGGCAATTTCTGAAAACTTTTCAGCTGGTGTCACCGCAGCCTGACCACCAAGACAGGTAATCAAGTCCGAGAATATTTCATAATCAGTTTTTGTCTGGGCATTTTTGCGGATTGCCGGTTTTATGTACTGAACTCGACGATCGGTGCTGGTAAAGGTACCTTCCTTCTCGGCAAACGAGCAGGCAGGAAGAACAACATCAGCCATAGCAGCGGTTTCCGTAAGAAACAGTTCTGATACAACCAGGAATTCAACCGCATCAAGAGCTGCTTTGACTTTGGTACGATCCGGGTAGGATGTAAGTGGATCTTCTCCGGCAATAAAAAGTGTCTTGACAGTTCCACTCACACAGGCATCCAGAATCTGCAAGCCATTCAAGCCACCATCTTGAGCATAAAAGCCCATGTCTACCGCACCCTGACTGTTGCTTTTCTCGGAAAGACAGAGGACTCCGCACCCTTCTTTACCGTATTTACCGGTCAGTATAGCCAGGTTTGCAGTTGCGCTTGCTAAATCAGCATTGTGTCCGGCATACCCCTGACCAACCGGAAAAACGATCAGGGCCTTCTCGGCAGTAGCATATTCGGAAGCCAGTTTTTTAATATCAGCAGCAGCTAAGCCACTCTGAGCAGCAACGGACTCAGCGCTGAACTCAGACAACGCCTTTACAATCTCGGCGTAACCCGGAACTGTCGAAGCAGTGTCGACAAAAAGTTTCTCGTCGATAATTGTCTTAGCAATGGCATTCAGTATGGCAACTTCACATCCGGGGCGATGAACAAGCGTTGTCGCATCAGGAAGTTTTGAAAGTTTGCCACGTTTGTCAGAAATAATTGCGAGCTTTACTCCTTTGTTTTTAACGGCCATATTTACTTCAAAGCCAACAACCGGATGTGTTTCATAGGAGTCCGTTTTGATAACGAGAAGCATATCACTTTTTTGAATATCAAGAATACTGGCTGATGAAGCACTCTCACCAAAACTGCGCACAAAACCTTCTGTCAATGCAGAATGAGCAAAACCGGCAGAATGGTCAAAGTTTTTTGTTCCAACATTTTCTAACAGCAATGTTTTAAAAAGGGCAAGCTCTTCGTTTGTGAGACGAGGCGTAGCGAGAGCAGCAACAGATGTGCCGTTTTTAAGACGCCCAGCAACAAGTTCCAGAGCCTCATCCCAGCTTGTTTCCATTAATTTGCCGTTTTTCCTCACTAAAGGAGAGGTCAACCGCTGGGAACTATTGATAAACTGGTAGCCAAAGCGACCACGGACACACAATTGACCTTTGTGAAAGCCCTGATTCTCATCATAAATTGTTGTCAGAACCTTGTTGTCTTTGACTCCAAGTGTCAGGTTACAACCAGTTCCGCAGTAACCACAGACAGATGTATGCTTGGTTAAAGCCCAGAAACGAGCCTTATGCTTGAAAGGTCGTGCCAGCAGCGAACCTACAGGACACACTGAAATACAAGAGCCACAGAATTCGCAATTCAGGGCATCATCAAATTCACACCCTATTTTTGTTTCAATACCACGATCAATAAATGTCAAGGCACCAAAGCTTACAATCTCATCACAGATTCGAGCACACTTGCCGCACAATACGCAACGGTTCATGTCTCGTTCAATAAGAGGATTGTTATAGTCTATTGAATGGTGAAATTTCTCATCCTTGAAGCGGTTAGTGTTAACTTTATATTCATAGGTGAGGTTTTGCAGGTCACAATCACCTGATTTATCGCATACCGGGCAATCAAGAGGGTGATTGAGCAGCAGCAGCTCAAGAACCATTTTGCGTGCTTTGATAATATCCGGAGTGGATGTACGGATAATCATCCCCTCCGTTACCGGTGTTGTACACGCTGGAATCTGACGCCCTTTCATCTGCTCAACCTCAACCAGACACATACGACAGGCACCGAATGGTTTCAGTTTTTTATCGTGGCACAGAATCGGGATTTTAATTCCGTTCAGCTTGGCTGCTTCATAAATAGTCGCAGTCTTGGGCGCAGTAACCTGCTTATCATCTATCGTAACATTTACCATCTCAACCTCTGTTCAGTGAGTTTGACCGTGTGCGTAAGGAACTCTATTCAATGGCCATAAAGCGGCAGGCATCGTAGCAGGATTTACACTTGGTGCATTTTTCCTTGTCAAGGTACGCAATTTGACCTTTTTCCCAGACAATTGCGTCAACAGGACAGGCTTTCTTGCAGGCACCGCACTTAACACATTTATCTTCAACAACCTGCCACAGTAATAAATCCTTACAGCAGTTGGAGGGGCAGCGTTTTTCTATAATATGTGCTTCATATTCATGGCGGAAATAGTTAATGGTTGACAGAATCGGATTCGGTGCTGTTTGTCCAAGACCACACAGAGATGCTTTCTTAATTGCAACACCCAGATCCTGAAGTGTTTCAATATCAGACAGTTCGCCACGGCCTTCAGTTATACGCTCAAGAATATCAAGCATGACCTTCAGACCAATACGACATGGGACACATTTACCGCATGACTCCATCCTTGTGAAATTAAGGAAAAAACGGGACACGTCGACCATGCAGGTTGTTTCATCCATGACAACCAGACCACCGGAGCCCATCATTGCGCCCGCTTTGATCAGAGAGTCATAGTCAACCGGTGTATCGAGAATCTCTGCCGGAATACATCCTCCGGACGGCCCTCCGGCCTGAACTGCTTTAAACTTGCGGTTATTAGCAATACCACCGCAAACATCATAAATAACTTCACGTACTTTCATCCCTGCTGGAACTTCTACAAGACCGGTATGCTTAACTTTTCCTGTTACTGCAAAGATCTTCGTTCCCTTGGTTGTTTCTGTACCAAGCGAAGCGTACCAGTCACCGCCCTTGTTAATGATATGGCGGACATTACCGAAAGTCTCAACGTTGTTAATATTGGTTGGCTTGCCCCACAGACCACGAACAGCAGGAAACGGTGGCCTTGGACGGCTCATACCGCGATGCCCTTCAATGGAAGCCATTAAAGCTGTTTCCTCGCCACAGACGAAAGCACCAGCGCCCATCTTTATACGCATATCAAAATCTATGCCCCACCCCTGGATATTCTTCCCGAGGTAACCTTTTTCATAGCAGACATCAATTGCGTGCTGAAGACGCTGAACAGCAAGTGGATATTCGGCACGAACATATACATAACCAAAGTCGCATCCAATGGCGTATGCAGCGATCATCATTCCTTCGATAATACAGAAAGGGTCGCCTTCGAGCAGTGAACGGTCCATAAAAGCGCCTGGATCGCCTTCGTCTGCATTACAGATCAGATATTTATGGTCACCAGGGGAAGCTTTACAAAAGGACCATTTCATTCCGGTAGGGAAACCGCCGCCGCCACGACCGCGAAGGCCAGATTTCTTAACCTCGTCGATAACTTCTTCCGGCTTCATGGTCTTTACACACTTCTCGATTGCTTTGAAACCGTCTTCTTCTTTATAGGCATCGATGCTATCAGGGTCTATTTGCCCGCAACCGGTCATAACGACACGCATTTGGGCATCAACAAACTGATTGTAGTACGGCTTTGCTTTGCGCTTTTCTATAATTTCTTTCTTGACGATATGCTCGTCAATAATTTTTTCAACCTCTTCAGGTTTAACGAAATCATAGGTAACGCGCCCCAATTCAGGAGTTATAACGTCAACAAGTACGTCATTGGCACAAAGACCACGACAACCGGTTTTAATAACGTCGCATCGCTTGCCGACTACTGCATCAACGCCCTTTTCAGCGAGTAGCTTTATAAAAGCAGCCTCGACATCTTTGGCACCCATTGAAATACCGCCGGTTCCCTGGCAGATAAGAATCTGTATTCCTGCGTTTTCGCTCATGACTCAATTGTCCCCTGCTGGATAGTTTCGAGCTACGTGCTACTTCAATGGTCTCTGATTATAATCAGCCACAATTTCATCGACTTTTTGTACTGTCATACCGCCGTATGTAGAATCATTGACCATCGCCAACGGCGCCATTCCACAAGCTCCAAGACACGCAACTTTTTCAAAAGTATATCGAAGATCCGGCGTAGTCTCTGCGTGGCCGATGTGCAATTTATCAAAGAAGGTCTCGACTATTCGGGTTGCACCTTGAACATGACAGGCTGTGCCAACACAAACTCGGATGATAAATTTACCACGCGGCTTAAGATGAAACTGAGCATAAAATGTGAGTACACCGTAAATCTGGCTCGGATACACATTGAGTCGCTCGGCCACATGATCAGCCACAACACGCGGGACATAGCCATATTCATCCTGAACACCCTGTAATACCGGCATCAGATTTCCAGGAATATCTATATATTTATCAATGACCGCATCGGCTATGGATAGGTCAACTTCTGGTTCCTGCTCTGTGCCCTGCTGCGCTACTACGTCACTCATGCGCCCCATCTCCTTTGAATCGTGCGGAGTTATCTGTCAATTTCACCAAGAACAATATCCAGAGTACCGATTACGGCTACCAAGTCGGCTATCATGGAACCAACACTCATCTTCTCGATGGCTTGTAGATTCACAAATGATGGCGGGCGAATCCTCATACGCTCAGGCTTGTTGCCGCCATCGCTAACAAGATAAAATCCAAGCTCACCCTTAGGTGCCTCTACGCCCTGATACACTTCACCTTCCGGAGCATAGAAACCTTCAGAAGCAATTTTGAAGTGGTGAATAAGTCCCTCAATACTGTTGTAAACATTTTCCTTAGGCGGATAACAAACCTGAGGACAATCAGCCAATACTGGGCCAGGCTTAAGTTTATCAAGAGCTTGGCGGACAATTTTACATGCTTCGCGCATTTCAACCAGGCGTACTTTATAGCGATCGAAAGTATCGCAGTTTTCACCAACAGGAACCTTGAACTGGTACTTGTCGTAGCCACTGTACGAATTATCTCTCCGTAAATCCCAATCAACCCCGGAACCTCTCAAGGCAGGACCGGTAATACCGTAATCAATTGCATCATCAGCTGAAATAACGCCATTGCCAATGGTACGCTTGAGCCAGATCGGGTTAGTTGTCAAAAGGCCTTCATACTGGTCAAGATAGCCAGGCATTGAATCAATGAAATCGCTGACCTTTTTAACAAACTCTTCCGGGACGTCCTGCGAAAGTCCTCCAACACGGAAAAAGTTTGAAGTCATACGGGCGCCGGAGATCAGTTCATAGGTCTCCATAACAGTTTCACGCTCACGGAATGCGTAAATAAAAACCGTCATAGCACCAATGTCAAGAGCGTGACAGGCCAGCCAGACCAGATGAGATTCAAGTCTTGTCAACTCGGCCATAATAATTCTGATCGTTTCAGCGCGTTCCGGCACCTCGACAGCCATCAGCTTTTCAACAGCCAATATATAACCAAGATTGTTGCTCATTGGCGCCAGATAATCGAGGCGGTCAGTCAACGGAAGAATCTGGTGATAGGTGCGATGCTCAGCAAGCTTCTCGACGCCACGGTGCAAAAAGCCGATGTGAGGAGTAACCTTGACGATCACCTCGCCGTCAAGCTCGAGAACGAGCCGCAGAACCCCGTGCGTACTGGGGTGTTGTGGACCCATATTTAGTGTCATTGTTTCAGTAGTAGCCATGTATCGCCTCTTCTATGATCGGATTACAGAACGATGTAGTAAAACTATGACAAACGCCCTTTATAGGGTTCGCGGTCCGGTCCTTGTAGCGGATAGTCCTTGCGGAGAGGGTGTCCTACCCAGTCATCAGTCATAAGAATACGCCGGAGGTCGGGATGCCCGTCGAATGTAATTCCAAACAGGTCATAAACTTCACGCTCAAGCCAGTTTGCTGTTCTCCACACCGTGGATGCAGTCGGAATGCGACAATCAGCTTCTGCTACCGGCGTTTTAATGCGCAAGCGATCCTTGTTGGGAATAGAATAGAGCAGATATACCATCATGAAGCGCTCTTCTTTTTTTCCCAAATAATCGACTGCAGTAAGGTCAGTAAGCAGGTTGTACTGAAGTGACTGTTTAAGGAACGAAAGGATTTCAATAATGGCATCCTTCGCTACGGTTACCGTCACTTCTCCTCTGAATTCGACGACATCAATGATTGAAGTGGTGAATTTTTCCTTCAGCTTCAGTACTGCACGATTGTTTTCTGCCATGATATCCAACCCTTTTGTGGGATTTTTTGTGTATATTCTCGCTACTACTTCCTGGAGATCAAGCAGCCTCAGAAATGTAACGCTGCCCCAAACCGATAGCAGAGCCGAATGAGTTCCGCTCTTTCATAATCTTGTCCTGCAGCTTCATCAGACCGAACAGCAGCGCCTCAGGGCGGGGAGGACACCCGGGGATATAGACATCAACCGGCAAAGCCTCATCGATCCCCTGCACAACACTATAGGTATCAAAAATTCCGCCGGAGCAGGCGCATGCACCCATTGCAATAACCCATTTTGGCTCAGGCATCTGCTCATAAACCGTCTTAATGACCGGCAGCATTTTTTTGGTTACCGTTCCTGCAATAATAATACAGTCGGCCTGGCGGGGTGAGGCTCGAAAAATAATCCCGAAACGGTCCAGGTCATTGTGAGAAGCTCCGGTAGCCATCATCTCAATGGCACAACATGCCAAACCAAAGGTCATCGGCCAGATGGACGACTTCCGTGACCAGTTCACAAGTGCATCAAGTGATGTGGTGATAACGTTATCGCCAAGCGGATTATCTACTCCCATTCCAGCGCTCCTTTTTTCCAGACATAAATATAACCGACAAAAAGAATGACAATGAATACACCCATTTCAGCTAACCCAAACACACCCAGCTTTTTGTAAAGGATTGCCCATGGGTACAGAAACACAGCCTCGATATCGAACAAGATAAACAGTACGGCGATCATATAAAACTTGATCGAATAACGTTCTCGAGCCGTTCCTACCGGATCACAACCACTTTCGTACGGCTGTAGTTTTAGTTTCGACGGGTTTTTCTGCCCAATCAATGATGACAAGACAAGAGAAACAAGCCCGAATCCTACTGCCACGAGCACCAAAAGTAATATTGGTAAATATGCACCGAGCATTGATAGCCCTCCTTACTGCGTACTGTATACTGTATACAAACGCTGCTTGTAATAGGTTATTTGAATTTCTTTGTCAACAGTTTTTTTACTCATGCAAAAATAGACACAACGTAGTCAATTTTATAAATTACAAATAAAATTAAACCTTTACCATTGACATTGAGAGCTCCAGTATGATAAATACGCCACTTTGTCAGACTTATTTACCGATCAAATTCCCCTCGGAGGTGCCCCCATGAATCATGAACGCTCCAGTTTTCTTTTTCAGCAGGCGAAAACGTCTATTCCCGGCGGAGTCAATAGCCCCGTACGTGCTTTCAAATCTGTTGGCGCCGACCCGCTGTTTATTAAGAAGGCCAACGGCAGCCATATATATGATGAGGATGGTAATACTTTTATTGACTATGTCGGCTCATGGGGTCCGATGATTGTCGGCCATTGCCATCCCGACATCATTGCTGCCGTGCAGGACACTATGATTAGTGGCGCAAGCTTTGGAGCTCCGACAGAACGGGAGACTATTCTTGCTAATCTTGTCATTGACGCAGTGCCTTCCATTGAAATGGTCCGAATGGTGAGCTCTGGCACCGAAGCAACCATGAGCGCCATACGGCTTGCTCGCGGCTATACCGCACGAGACAAGATAATAAAGTTCTCCGGCTGCTATCACGGCCACGCAGATTCCCTTCTGGTTAAGGCCGGATCAGGTGCTGCCACTTTTGGGGTTCCCGACTCTCCCGGCGTTCCGGCCGATGTTGCCAGACTCACACTCACCGCCGAATACAATTCGCTTGATTCAGTCAGAAGCCTGGTGGCCGCAAACAAGAATTCCATTGCCTGTATCATTGTTGAACCAGTGGCGGGTAATATGGGGACAGTACCTCCACGTGCAGGTTTTTTGGAAGGGCTTCGCGAAATTTGTACCAATGAAGGGATCGTATTGATTTTCGATGAAGTCATGTCCGGCTTTCGTGTCGCTTACGGTGGCGCTCAGGCACTCTTTGGCGTCACACCCGACATGACAACACTTGGCAAGATCATTGGCGGTGGTTTACCGGTTGGCGCATTTGGCGGCAAACGTGACATCATGGAACAACTCTCCCCATCAGGCGGTATCTATCAGGCAGGCACCCTGTCCGGCAATCCTCTTGCCATGTCGGCAGGGATAGCAACACTGAACATACTCAAACAGCCGGGATTTTATAAAGCCTTGGAGGAAAAAAGCCGGACTGTTGCTGAGGGTATCAGCAAGGCAGCCAGAGATGCCGGATATCCGATCTACTCTACCCGTGTCGGAAGCATGTTTTGTGCATTTTTTAGTAGTGGCGAAGTTTTTGACTGGTCAACCGCTTCCAGATGCGACACCAAGGCTTTTGCAAAATATTTCCTTGCCATGCTGGATCAGGGAGTTTATCTGGCTCCTTCTCAATTCGAAACTGCATTCGTTTCCGCTGCGCACACCGAGTCCGATATCGATAAAACTATTGAAGCAGCTGCTAAATGTTTCAAACAGATCGCGTAACGTTTGCTTTCGTTTCTGTTTGACATATCAACCAGACCTATGGTATTGAGTACCGGTTTTATGCCGCTTTACCTAGTGAGTTTTTATGGTCGGTAACAATCGTCAGCTTTTTCGAAGTCTTGCCATGGTTTCCAGCATGGGCATTTCCGTTGTACTGGCGATAGCTATCGGCGTCTGGTTCGGATTGACCCTTGACCGCTGGCTTGATACGAAGCCGTGGTTCTTTTATATCTTTTTATTCATAGGAATTGCCGCCGGTTTTAAAAATGTGTACGTTATCGCCGGCAGGGAGATCCGTAAAAGTGATGATAACGATCAATGAGGACAACCTCTTTGCCGTCATCATCAAGGGTAGTTTGGGGTTGCTGGCTTTTCTGACCTTGTTCGGATGGGTTTTCTTTTCTATACAAGTCGGTTTGGGCGCTCTGGCTGGCGGATGCATTGCGATAGCTAATTTTTTCTGGATTCGTAATGTTCTGCAGCGTATTCTCGGGCAGCTGCCTGCGAAGGCAACTACGTATGTTCAGCTCAGATTTATTGCCCGTTTGAGCCTGACCGGATTTCTTTTGTATTTCATTATAACTTCTGGCTGGTTTTCACTCGCCGGGCTTTTTATCGGTCTCTCAGTAATTGTAATCAACATAATTGCACTTTCACTATACAGCGCCCTGCGCGCAGGAGGTTAGCTCCATGGTTCACCCGTTACTTTTTCTTGAGTTTTTCCGTAATTTGCTTGCTCCTCTCCACATAAGCGAAGCAAGTGTTGATGCAATCAGTTACACATGGCTGATCATCGTGCTGCTTCTCGTTCTTTCGCTTTTGACCACTGCAGCGCTCAAGACAGTTCCAAGTGGACTGCAGAACTTTATGGAAACAGTCGTCGGCGGCATTGAAACCATGATTGTCGACACAATGGGCGAACATGGCCGGCCTTTTTTCCCGTTGATTGCCACTATCGCACTTTTTGTTCTCGTATCAAACCTTATCGGTCTGATCCCCGGATTTTTCCCGCCGACTGCCAACATCAACACAACGGCTGCGTGCGCGGTAATCGTCTTTGTTTCCACTCACGTGGTAGGAATCAAGCACCATGGCCTGCACTATCTGAAACATTTCTGCGGACCTATCGCCTGGCTTGCTCCAATCATGTTCTTCATTGAAGTCATCGGCCACCTGAGCCGGCCTGTTTCACTGACACTTCGTCTTTTCGGCAATATGAACGGCCACGAACTCGTGCTGATGATCTTTTTCGGACTGGCTCCTTTCCTTGTTCCGTTGCCGATGATGCTGATGGGTGTATTGGTTTCGTTCATTCAGGCCTTTGTATTCATGCTCTTGTCAATGATCTACATCCAGGGATCGCTGGAAGAAGCACACTAACAATTAGACATACTTACTCCTATACTGTTTAGGAGACAAAACCATACGGAGGTAGTAGAGATGAGTTTTTTCACGATGTGCGTTCTGGCAGCAGGTATTGGTATGGCACTGGGCACAATTGGCACCGGCATTGGCCAGGGTCTTGCCGTTAAAAGTGCTGTTGAAGGTGTTTCCCGCAACCCCGGCGCATCCGGCAAGATCCTGACCACCATGATGATCGGTCTGGCTATGATCGAGTCCCTGGCGATCTATGCACTTGTTGTCTGCCTGATCATCCTGTTTGCTAACCCTTACAAAGATATCGCTCTTAAACTGGCTGAAACCGTTGCCAAGTAATTTTTGAGTCAGGTAACGATCGAACAAGAAAGGGCATCCATATCTGGGTGCCCTTTCTTGTTTATATATATCGACATTCATTTCAATGCTTATTCATCGTCTTTTAACATTCCCTGAACTTCATTTGAAGCAGCACTTTCTGCAACAGTTCCCGATTTCAGCTTGATCAGCGCCCTTGCTGAATAGCGATACGTCACCCCCCGATCAAGGCCACTGTCAACATATTCGCTGTTTTCCACCGGTTCCCTGTTAAGAGGTTGATACGATTGGGTACCTGCAACGGTTGACCGATACAGATTGTAGCCAAGCAGAGTGCCCCTTATCTGGGACGGTGAGGATATTTGAAGCTTCAGCTCTGTCGGAAGCGCTTCAAGCTTCAAGAGGGGAGCTGGTAGCGCCGCTACAACGCTCACGGCGGCTGTTTGAGTCGAAGCTCCATCTATATTACCGGTAGTAAAGGGAAGAACGTTGTATGAATAGGTATTTCCTGCACTCACATCACCGTCAATAACCACAACGAGATTTCCATAACGCTGGGCATTAGCAGGCAGGTGTTCAATATAGAGTGTTTGAAACAATCTGTAATCGTTCATACAGGATGGGCAGACATCTGTTTGGTCAGCTTCTGTCGCCCGCCTACTGAGTTTCACACCCGCAACATCCTTCACCGGACGTCCTGCACGATTTTTGTCAGGGATCATAAACTGAAGCTTTATGGCAGAACCGCTCTGTTGGGCGGTAACAGCAGCAGGAGCTGCAGGCACCAGCATGTCGGGATAAATCAGCGGCCCTTTCCTGCCACAGCCTGATGCAACTATAGACAATCCAACAACCAGAGCCGTTCGCTCAACTCCATTCATCGTTTTACCTCTGCCGGCACTAGCGCGCCAAGCTTTATCTCAAAGGTCCCGGCAGCGGACGAGAATCGAACCACATTTTCCTGAATAGCAGTAATTTTGGCACCCGAAACGATATCACCTTCTTTAAGCAGAAAACCGTTGATAACGGCTCTTCGTGCGGCACGCGCCTCCTGCCAGGCAATTCCGGACAATTTGATATCGGCAGGCGCCGGTACCAATGCAACCGTTTGTTGTGGCGGCGGGGTTGATTCCACGTTTACTTGTCTTTTTGATCGTCGCTCTTGCCGGACAAAAGTGTCATCATCCGAAATTGTTTCTGTGCTTTTTTTCACCGTACGAACAGGAGCCGGAACAGGTGGGGTTGCGTGAGATGCGGAAACCGAGGATGATTGAGCCTGAGCCGGCACCTGAATGACCGGGACTTTCGCAGGTTTCACGACAGCAACAAGCGGAGGAGTGGCAGGTCGAGTAGCCGCAGTATTTTTTTTACTGTCCCCCCGTAGAAGAAACCAGGTTCCTGCACATGTTAGCAACGACGCCACAACAACAAGAACAACAATCTTCCAGATTCCGGATCGAGGTGGTGATTGTTTCAGCTCTTTAAAGAGATCACCAGTAATATTGATTTTCCCTCCCGGAAGAACTTTTTTATTCTTTTCATGTTCAACTTTTTTTAAAGCATCGAGAATATAACTCATACAGTCAGATCACTTTCCGGCAAACAGCCTATGGGAAATACGGGACCAGAGCCCTTTACGCTCTTCCGCCGGTTGAAGCTCCGCGATAACCTCCGCAGCAATTGCAGGAGAAACTGACAACATCTCACAGGTCCACGCCATAACCAGCGCCTGTTCACACGCAACATTTATCAACCGGGGGATGCCGCGTGAAAAACGATAGATACGCGTGACAGCCCCCCGCGAGAAAATCTCAGGAATGCGGCTGCCGGACATCTTAAGACGGTGGTTGATGTATTGAAACGTATCTTCAAGCTTCATCGACGTAAGCCTGCAGCGTACAGTGATGCGCTGGTTGAGCTGACGCAAATCATGGCGCTGGAGGACATCATTCAACTCTGGTTGTCCGGCAAGTATAATCTGGATCAACTTGTCCCGCTCTGTTTCCAGATTAGAGATCATGCGCACCTGTTCCAACACGTCCGGTTCAAGATTCTGCGCTTCATCGATCACAAGAACAACCGTCCGTCCGGCATGATTTTGTTCAATCAGAAAATTGTTGAGTGCATCAAGATACCCAAATCGATTTTTTTCTCCGGCTTCAATACCAAACTCCCGGCAAATGCCAGCCAAAAGCTGTTCTCCTGACATACAAGGATTAAAAATAAGTGCGCATGTATACCTGTTTGGGTCGAGTTGAGTTAACAGAGTGCGGAGCATCGTGGTCTTACCGGTTCCAACTTCGCCGGTCAAGGAGATAAAGCCGGCATGACTATCAACGCCATACAGTAAGCGGGCAAAAGCTTCGCGATGAATGCTGCTCAAAAACACAAAATGTGGATTTGGTGTAATTGTGAATGGTTTTTCTGAAAAACCGAAAAAATCACAATACATGGTGAATCAGTTTCCCGCTCGCACGTTCTGGATTTCACTCCATACACGCTCACGAGCCGTTCCACCCGGAACATTACGGGCATTGACACTTGCTTCGACGGTACAGCATTCAAATATATCGGTATCGATTTTTCCTGAAAAAAGCTGCCACTCAGCCAACGAAAGGTCGACAATATCCATCTGGTTTTCGACACAGTATGCTACCGCTCTGCCGACCGCCTCATGGGCGTCGCGAAAGGCAAGCCCCTTGCGCACAAGATAGTCGGCAACGTCCGTTGCAGTAGAGAACCCCTGCCCAGCGGCCTTACGCATATTTTCAGTGTTGACGCGCATCTCACGGATCATATCTGCAAAAATTTTGAGGCTCCCCTTCAGTGTGTCAATCGTATCAAAGAGCGGCTCCTTATCTTCCTGCATATCCTTGTTGTAAGCAAGCGGCAGAGCCTTCATGGTTGTCAACAACGCCATCAGATTTCCATACACCCGGCCGGTTTTCCCCCTAACCAGTTCCGGCACATCCGGATTCTTTTTCTGAGGCATGATAGACGAACCGGTGCAGAAGCCATCTGATAACTCAATAAATTGAAACGCACTTGTAGACCAGATAATCAACTCTTCAGAAAACCGGGACAGATGCATCATTACAATGGAAGCATCCGCCAAGAACTCAATAGCAAAATCCCGGTCGGAGACAGCATCCAGCGAATTGTGGGTAATCGCTTGAAAACCAAGCTGTTCGGCAACATAGTCCCGATCGATCGGGAATGTTGTGCCGGCCAGCGCTCCAGCACCTAACGGCAGGACATTCACCCGTTTCAGGCAATCATCAAGACGCCCCTTATCACGCTTGAACATCTCGACATACGCCATCAGATGGTGCGCGAACAGGATCGGCTGGGCGGTCTGCATATGGGTGAACCCGGGCATAAGCGTATCCAGATTAGCTTCGGCCTGGTTCAACAAGGCATCGATCAGCAGGTCGAGGTAGCTTGTAATCTCAACAATTTCATCCCGCAGATAGAGCCGAATATCCAGCGCCACCTGATCATTTCGTGACCGCCCGGTGTGCAAACGTTTCCCCGCTTCACCGATGGCACCAGAGAGACGGGCTTCGATATTCATATGAATATCTTCTAAACCAATGGAAAAATCAAACTCACCCGCTTCAATCTGCGCCAGGATTTTCTGCAATCCATGGACAATCTGTTCCACATCTTCCAGCGGGATGATCTCCTGTTTGCCCAACATCCGGGCATGAGCGATGGAGCCGCGTATATCCTGATGATAGAGGCGTTTGTCGAAGTCGATGGACGCGGTGAACTCCTCCACAAATTTATCAGTGGGCTGGGTGAAACGCCCGCCCCAGAGTTTATCTTTTGACATACTTATCTCCTGACGTTGAAAAACGGGATACGTGCTTAATGGCATTAATTTACTGCCGGAATAGGTATAAATTCCTTCAACTCACTATACAGTTGGTGCGAAACATCTGGGATTTTATCGCCATGCTGCCTTAGGTGTCTGTAATTCGTTCTATTTCGTACTCTGCCACTGGTTCATCAACTGTGATCTTGCGCCACGCACCGGACTCATCAACTGCCATGATGGCATGAACCTTGAGCGGAACACGCGTAGTACGCGGGTCAATCTCGTGCTGCGGAGGCAAGTTGAAATAGAGTAGTCTCGTTCCCTTGCTGAAACGCAATCGGCAGACTGGCGCACCACCAAAATCATCAGTAGCAAACTCCGAGAAGCTGACCTGCGCCAAACGATGATTATGATTGATCACCACATATGAATTGCCAAAAGCATGCTCCGCAGGAGAATTTTCGATCCTGCTCTCCTCCGACGCGTTGCCGAAGACGGTTACCGTCTCTCGTACCCCCGGAGTATCCTCCAGATATTCACCGTAAAAGCCATTGATCACGTCTCGATATGCACGATGTTCCGGTTTGGGATTGCACTGGATCACAAACAGGGCATCCAAACCCTGTCGGGTTGTAAAAAAGAGCTTGTTGGCATGGTCGATAATCTGCCGTATATTCGATGTATAAAGGTCACGATACAGGTAATCAAGACAGATGATGGCCATGAAATTGAAGCACGACGGACGACAGCGCAACAAGTAAAAATGCCTGCCCCGGTACAGGTCATGAAATGTGTCAATGTACTCCTCGCCGTGGAAGGGGTGGCTCTTTGCCTCAAGAAAAACCCGCAACCGGCCGTCAGCTTCCTTTACGGCGACACAGCACCAATTCACCGGCATATTCAACACATCGCCCGAATCGATATCGTGATCAACCAATTCGATCGCCTCGGCATTATCCGCGCGGAAACGTTCCAGCAGGGCACGGTATTCACACAGTCGAATATGTTCAAGGCCAAAGACCGTTACCGTATTCGGGTGAAATCGCTGTTCAATTGCTGCCAGTATATCGTCAAAGCGGGAAGCCGGTAGGCTTGATTCCGGAAACAGCAGAAAATGTAGCTTCTTCAGGTTTCCTTCCCCGGAAGCTACCAGATCCAGGACCGAACTGACCAGACGCCACTTCTCTTCAGGGTCGACCAGACAGAAACCGATATCCGATCGCTTGAGATGATTAGGAATCTGGGCAACCATACAGTGGAGGTGATGTCCCAGGGGGAATGCAAGATTTACTTTTTTATCAATGATTTCAGGCATCAACGTCGTTCAATATATTGTGTGAAGAAAGTTCCGGAAACACCTTCCCCAGAATATACCGTGCACCGGCGGGCATGGCATAGCCGTCCAGTTCCTGCCGGGGAACCCATACAGCCTCGGCAACTTCATCCTCATTGTGGACGACATCGCAATAGAGGGGACGACAGCGGTAATAGAGGATCACAAAGTGACAATTTTCCTCCCCCGGGGTAAGGTGTTCGAAAACGTCAATCAAACCTTTGATATCTATTTCCAGCCCCACCTCTTCATGCACTTCCCGCTTCAGAGCCTCAAGAATCGGTTCACCAAGATCAATCTTGCCGCCCGGCATAACCCACAGATCCAAGAAAGGTGGGATGCTCCGCCTGGTCAGGAGCACCCGCCCGTCGTCATCCACGATCACCGCCACAACCGAGGTGACGATGTGTTCTTTTTTGTAGCGCTTCTTCGTCAATCCTTATTTCTTCCTGTTGGCATGCATCAGCGAGCGGATGCGCAGGCGCAGTGAATTGATCTTGATAAAGCCTTCGGCGTCGGCCTGGTTGAAAACCTGATCTTTTTCAAAAGTGGCAAAATCCAGATTAAAGAGCGAATCGCTCTCCGACTTGCGCCCAACAGTGCGGCAGAGCCCTTTGTAGAGCTTGACTCGGGCCACGCCATTGACGCATTTCTGGGAATCATCAATCAACGTCTGCAGCATCTGGCGCTCGGGAGAAAACCAATATCCGGCATATATCTGCTTGGCATATTCGGGAATCAGCCCGTCTCGGATACGCAGGACTTCCCGGTCCATGGTAATCTGCTCAACCGCCGAATGGGCCTCACGCAGGATGGTGCCGCCGGGAGTCTCGTAGACGCCACGCGACTTCATGCCGACCGAACGGTTTTCCAGCAGGTCAACCCGGCCAACGCCGTGCTGTCCGCCGATGTAGTTCAGGTGCGCCAGCAGCTGGGCAGGTGTCATTTTCTCGCCATCCACCGCAACGGCGTTGCCGTTTTTGAACTCGACCTCCACATACTGCGGCTTGTCGGGGGCTTCCTCCGGCGATTTGGTCAGTACGTACATTTCCTCGGGCGCTTCAGCCCAGGTGTCTTCCAGAATGCCACCCTCGAAGGAAATATGCAGCATGTTACGGTCCGATGACCAGGGACGTTTCTGGATAGTCGGAATCGGAATATCATTTTTTTGAGCATACTCAATCAGCGCCTGGCGACTGTTCAGATCCCACTCGCGCCAAGGCGCCACGACCTTGATGGCCGGATCAAAATGATAATAGGCCAGCTCAAAACGCACCTGATCGTTGCCTTTCCCGGTGGCACCATGGGAGACGGCATCGCAATTTTCCATAGCGGCAATTTCCATCTGACGCTTGGCGATCAGCGGACGGGCAATGGAAGTACCCAACAGATAGTGCCCTTCGTAAATGGCATTGGCGCGGAACATCGGATAGACGAAATCGCGCACGAACTCTTCTTTCAGGTCGTCGATATAGACTTTATCGGCGCCGGTGGCCAAGGCTTTCTC
>JAQUCQ010000118.1 GCA_028686145.1 Desulfuromonadaceae bacterium
CCGGTGCTCTGGTAAAAACGCATCGGTACGATAGAGGCTTCTAACCGGTCAGGGTGCGGCACAAGCTGGCGCAGAATTAAATCTTCCATAAAGCTGAGGCCGGAGTCCGCCTTGCGCTCGCAGGTGAATTCGGCCACCAGATCGCCAGCATTTACTCCGCAGGGACAGGCTGAGGCGCAGGCCTGGCAGTCCAGGCAGAGTGAGAGATATTCAAGCAGACGCTCCGACTGATCCAGATCTCCTTCCTGAAGTTTCCTGATAAGAGCCACGCGGCCCCGCGGTGAGGCAGTCTCAAGAAAAGTCTCCTTGTACGTCGGGCAGGTCGGCAGGCACATCCCACAACGCATGCAGTTAATCAGTTTGACGTAGTCCATATCAGAATACCTTCCCTAGATTCAAAATCCCCTTCGGATCGAATGCCTGCTTGATGCCGCGCATGACCCGAATGCCAGACTCCCCGACCAGAGCAGGCAGATACTTTTTCTTGGCCAGACCAACGCCATGTTCGCCGGTAATAGTACCGCCCATGGCGATTGCAGCAGCAAAAATCTCGGCAAAGGCTGCGTGGGCACGGGCAATCTCATCCGTGTCCCGTTCGTCGGTCAGGCAGGTGGGATGGAGATTGCCGTCGCCGGCATGGCCGAAGGTCCCGATGGTGACATTATATTTTTTTGCCGAGGCCTGGATGATCTCCAGCATGGCCGCGATGCAACTGCGTGGCACGGTGGCGTCTTCCAAAATGGTGGTTGGCTTGAGCCGGGCCAGGGCAGAAAGAGCAGTGCGGCGTGCTTCGGTCAACTTGAGTGCTTCGGCAGCGTTCTGGGCGGTCTGGAAAAATGAGCAACGGTGCTTTTTACAGATCTCTGCCACTGCTGCGGCCTCCTCTGCGATTACCGCCGGATGGCCATCAACCTCAATCAGCAATACGGCGTCTACATCAAGGGGTAAGCCGACATGGGCGTACTCCTCGACACATCTGATGGTGACCTTGTCAAGAAATTCGAGGGTTGCCGGAATGACCTTGGCGGCAATGATAGCAGAGACAGCCAGGGCGGCATCCTGCAATATCGGGAAATGGGCCAGCATGGTGATCTTGCCCTGCGGTTTTGGGATCAACTTGACCGTGATGCCGGTAAAAAAACCGAGTGTTCCCTCGGATGAAACGAGCAGGCGATTAAGGCTGTAGCCGGCTACGTCCTTGACAGCTTTACCGCCGGTGCGGAGCAGTTCGCCGTCAGCGAGAATGGTTTCAAGACCCATGACATAATCGGCAGTGACACCGTATTTCAGGCCGCGCAGGCCGCCTGAATTCTCGGCTACGTTGCCCCCCATTGTGGATATGTTCATGCTCCCCGGATCAGGAGGATAGAACAGGCCGCGCGACTCAACTTCGCGGTGCAGGGCACTGGTGACGACTCCCGGTTCAACCGTTGCGGTCAGATTCTCCTCGTCAATTTCGATGATCCGGTTCATGCGGCTGGTCTGGACGACGACCCCGCCTGCGGAAAGTGAACCGCCCGACAAATTGGTTCCTGAACCGCGGGGGGTGACGCAGATTCCCGCGCCGTGGCAGAGCCGCATGATGCGGGCGACATCATCGGCGCTTCCCGGCAACAGTACCATCCCCGGCAGTCTCTCCAGCTCCGGCGTTGAGTCATAGCCGTAAACCGCTAGAGATTCACGGTCTGTCAAAGCGTACTGTGTGCCAACGATGTTTTTCAATTCGTTGATCAGAGATGGTTCCATGTGCGCTCCTTTCGTGCCGCGTGTTTTCTGTCCTCTCGTAAACATCGACGACAAGTCATGCGTATAAAAATCTACACATAGTTTTATATATTGGTAATACCAATTATAAGTTTATATGAACTGCTGTCAATCACAATTTATAATATTATCTATACCTATTAAAATAAGATAGTTAGATGCTAGATGTTATTTGATGTAATGTGGTTATACAAATTAATTGCGGTTTGATGATTGCATCTATATACTGGTTTCAGATACACCTGCAGGCAACAGACGAGAGCTTCTTTTCACAATGTTCGAAACAGCATTAAGTATCTAAGCTGGGGAGGTGCACATGATATATGAGCAATTCAAGGCCAGGGCGGAAGGTGTCAGTGCCGAGGTATATCGGTTTGCAACTAAAAAGGCTGCTCTGGACTTTGTGATCGGTTTTTTACAGGAGGAGGGGCTGGCCGATATGCCACAACAGTCTGCGCTGTGGGCGGAATGTTCTTTTCTTGATGGTGTGGATCGAGATGTGATGCGGGGGCTTGCAGGTTTGAAATTTGCGGTTACTCGCAAGCTGGCATCAGAGGCCCGTTTCGGAATAAGCCAGATGGAGTGGGCCCTGGCGGACACCGGATCGCTGGCTCAGAACTCTACGGCCATTGAGCAACGCCTGGTGTCGTCGCTGCCGACTATTCATATTGCCCTGGTGCCGACAAGCGGCATACTTCCTGATATGCCGGCGCTGCTTTCCCGGATCCATCCCAAAGAGTGCGCATATCTTGCAATGATTACCGGGCCGAGCAGAACGGCAGATATCGAACGGGTGCTGACAATCGGAGTGCATGGGCCGGAACGGCTCGTTATTGTTTTTGTTGATGAGCTGGGAGGTACTGTCTGATGGGAAATAAATTTAAAGAATCTATCCACTCCGCTGTCAATAATGCCAATCTGACCGGGGCGCTCGGCAAGTTCTCCGAGGCCTATAAGGTTAACCGTGCCAAAGCGTATGAAGGGATCGATTTTGAGGAGTTGCGGGGGAAGATCGCCGAATTGAAGTCCTATGCCGCTTCCCACTTTGAAGAGCTTTCTGATCAGTTCACACAAAATGCTGAAGCCTGTGGTGCCAAAGTTTTTCGTACGAACGATCCGGCCAAGGTCAGGGAATACATCCTGAAGGTAGCGCAGGACAATAACGTCAAAACTGTCGTGAAATCAAAGTCTATGGCGACGGAAGAGATTCATCTCAATCAGTATCTGGAAAAGGCTGGCATTGAAGTTGGAGAAACCGATCTGGGGGAATGGATTATTCAACTGGCCGGTCAGACCCCATCACACATGGTCATGCCGGCGATCCATATGACCAAGGAAGAGGTTTCCGACCTGTTCAGCAAGGAGGTCAATGAACGTTTAACGTCAGATATTCCACGGCTTGTCAAGGTGGCACGCGAGAAACTTCGGCCAGCATTTCTCGCAGCTGATATGGGTATTTCGGGCGGAAACATTGCCGTCGCGGAAACCGGCAGCATCGTTTTGATGACCAATGAAGGAAATGCCCGGCTGGTCACATCACTCCCTAAGATTCATATCGCGTTGGTCGGCATCGAAAAGCTCATTGAGAAGTTTGCCGATGTCGCTACAATTTTAGAAGCGCTTCCCCGGAGTGCTACAGCCCAACTGCTTACCAGTTATGTGTCGATCATTACCGGCCCGACGCCGAACTGCGACGGGACAATGAAGGATCTCCATATTATTTTGATGGATAACCGCCGTTCGGAAATGGCGGCCGATCCGAAATTCAAGCAGGCATTACAGTGTATTCGCTGTGCTTCCTGTCTCAATGTCTGCCCGGTTTTCCGGTTGGTTGGGGGGCATGTGTTCGGCAAGGTATATACCGGCGGCATTGGCACGATACTGACTGCCTGGTTTGATGAGTTGAAAAAGTCTGAAGATATTCAAGGGCTCTGTATCCAATGCGGCGCCTGCAAGGATGTCTGTCCCGGAAAGATCGATATTCCGGATCTGATCATGGAGATCAGGCGGCGCTTGGTACTTAAGCAGGGAGTGCCGCTGTTACAGAAAACGATCTATGCCGTGGTAAACAATCGCAAGCTGTTCCACGGCATGCTTAGGGCAGCTTCAATTGCAGGCAAACCGTTCACATCCGGCACCTTTATCCGCCACCTGCCGCTGTTTCTAGCGGACCTGACCGATGGCCGCAGTCTGCCGGCCATTGCAGAAGAACCATTCAGGGATCGCTTCAAAAAAATCAGCCAGCCAAGACTGAAGGAGCGGGTAGTTTTCTATGCCGGCTGTCTGATAGATTTTGCTTATCCGGAAATGGGTGAATCTTTGATAAAAATTCTGAACAAGGCCGGCTTTGAGGTTGTCTTTCCGCAGAATCAGACCTGTTGCGGTGCCCCGGCCCGCTACAACGGTGCCTATGAAGTTGCTGAAAAAAACGCCATTGACAACATTAAAGCTCTGTTGAGTGTGGATGCAGCGTATGTGGTCTCGGCCTGTCCGACCTGTACCGTGGCGTTGGCACATGAGTTTATCAGTACTTTTGAAAGCGTCGGCCAGACCGAATGGCTGCCGAAAGCGAGGGAGCTGGCTGGGAAAACGGCTGATTTTTCTACCCTTGTCAAGAAGCTGGTTGATGAGGGGCGCTTAGCTTTGAAGGAGGGGCAAAAACTCGGCGCGATAACGTATCATGATTCCTGTCATTTAAAGCGGACGTTGAAGGTGTCACAACAGCCGAGGGAATTGCTGCAACGCACTGGTTATGAGCTTACCGAGATGTTCGAGTGTGACACCTGTTGCGGCATGGGAGGCTCATATTCGCTCAAGCTGCCGGAAATATCAGCGCCGATTCTGCAGCGCAAGCTGAGGAACATCAAGGATACCGGCGCGGCGACTGTTGCCATGGACTGTCCCGGGTGCGTGATGCAGATTAAGGGAGGATTTGATCAGGATGGAGCATCTATAAAGGTTAAGCATACACTTGAACTGTTAGCTGAACAGTTGGATATATAATACTGAAGTACATGATAAACATCTAAAGGCGGCCGCAAGGCCGCCTTTAAAAGGAACAAAAGTATTTAAATATCAGCTACTTAGCTCTCTCAAGTTTTTTGTTTTCACATTAAGTTATTAGCAATTTTATTAGCACAAATTGGGAATCTTCACAAGCTAGTTCATGTTAAAATATAGTAGAGTTTAATTTGGTTTGAATCGTCTCGGGAACGCTAACCTCTGAAATATATGCTCCGTTCTCGGATGTTTTTTCTTGAGTGGGATCATTTAAGCAAGCAATCGCACTTCTCTTGATTTCATTCTTCTTTATGGCCAACGTCTCAAGGCACCAGCGGCGAAGCGTCAGCGGAGACCGCTGTTGCCGCTGGTTGTACGCTCATGCAGCAGGTACATTAAGCTTCTGGTTGGCGATTGTTACTCATTCCACATTTTTATTCCGAATTGAATGTCTGGGCTCGTATTTTTTTCGAGTAAACTTATCAACTCAAGGAAGGCATCTGATTCTCCTGAAAATTTGTTTATCTTCGGTTTTTTATCCGCTCGTTCCAAGGCTCGCCCGTTGATATTGATCACCTTCCCGTCAGCTAGTTTAACTCTTGCCCTTGGCGTTCCCCCAGGGAACACTAAGGCGCTCAGAACAAAAGACCCTCGTGTTACGTCTATGACTTTGATGTCGTTCCAAGTGTAAAACTTCTCCTTAAAGGTAAAACCATCTTCCGTTACGTCGAGAACCTTGACGAAGAAAATGCTAAGTTGTCTGTGTCCGTAGATCATCTTTTTCCTCGTACAACGTCTTAAGGCTGACCGGCCATCAGGCCGGTCTTGCCGCTGGTTGAGCGGTGGGAGGTTACCGTTTCTTATTGTAGCGATTTTTGCTATAGCGACGCTCAGCTTGCAGATGTGACTCATGGAGCTCAGGGCTGTCTTCGCGTGGTTCAAGGCTGAAATTCCCGAACTCATTGCTACTGCCCCTGTGCTTAGGGCCGAACAATCTCGCAAACTCACCTTGAAATGCTTGGAATGTTTCCCATTCCCGATTTTGCTCTTCTTTGCTGTCGTAATCTGGATGCCATGGCCTCCTGCCATAGGCATCAAATCCCTCTACACGCTTATTTGTGTAGCCAATAAGAATCTCCGAAGAGAAGGAGACCGAACGAGGATCTGGCATAAAAAGGTATCCGTTGCCCAGCTTGTCCCAATTCTGCGTTTTCATGTGACGCTCCGGATAAAGCCACTCTTCCTCAGCGGCGGCAACATACCGCCAGGCTCGCTTCTTAAGGACGTAATTGATTTCAATGATCTCAAGTTCGGATAGTTTCCTTCCTACTTGGATGTTAAGGTAATTGAAGACTGCTGGCCGGAATAACTCCGCATTGGGCCTCTTATCAAGAGGGTTAGTATAGGGATTCCGTACCCATGAGAGGTTCGTGAGTATCAATATCTTGTTCTGGTTGAGAGGAAATAGGGTGTGGGTTGCAGAGAGCCAGATTCCCGGATCGTTACAATCCTTGCACCAAACTGATGCGGGAAAGCATTCTTTGTTGTAAACCGTTACAGGATGGTCGCTAACAAGAAATTTTGTCGATGATTCGGAGGCGTCTGCAATGCTCCAAATACATTCACTCCAGAGAGCGCAGAAAATCTGTTGAATCTCTTGAAGCTTGAAAAGCACTAGATTCTTGTTGTCCAACCGGGCAGCTTGGGCGAGGTATTTAAGTCCCTTTGGTGTCCGGAGCTTCTGCACCGTCATGTACGGCAGAATGGCGTGTAGTGCTTCGTAACTGATGCTGTCGTGCTTGTATGTGGAAAAATACTCGACCGCGTCTCTCCCTGAATCGTCGATCTTTCCAAAAAACTTCTGCTCTATCTCCGTGGATTCCCAATTCCCAAAACGTGTAGTGTACAGATCCTGCTCAAAAAAACATTTATCAGGCCCCCACCGAAGAATTGCTCTCCGTTGGTACTTATGACCGTTAGAAACCACTGCCTCCGGCTTCAGGTCAAGGTAGTAAAAGCGCTGACCTTTAGGCAGGAAGCGTTTTTGGTACCACTCAGGTACATAGTGATTACGTCGGTAGTCAGGCATATTCTTTCTTTAATTTTCTTCGATGCTCAACGGGGCCGGAAATCACCGGCGGTTACAGGCCGGTGCATTTACGTGGTTGGCATATTCTGTCTTGTATTATTGTCTTATCTCGAACTCACGCACCTTTACTATTAAGAAAAGCTTCAAGAACATCGTCATTGTTTCCTCCAGCTTCGGTCATCCAACTGTGTGCAAGTTCTTCCGGAGTTGTCCCGAGTGAGGATAAGTCAATGTCACCATTGCGGATAGGGAGAGATTTTACTTTCTCGACCAACATGGATGTTAGGTGTTCCAAGTGTTGCCCCATAAATTCATGTAGCTCGGTCTGGGCCTTAATGCCGTGATTGCGAATGTATACAGATAGGCGCTTTTCGATTCTATCGTGCTTACTACGTTGAATCCCTGCCGTTGTATCTAAATATTCTGTGGCTGATGAGTCTTTCAGGGCAATCTGTGGGGCCAAGTGGAGCAAAAAAGGAGGAATGGTCTTTGTTCCTGGCCCAACGATTTCAAGATTTCGGTCGGCACTGAATTCAAGCCACCCTCTGATAACTTGGTTGATGTGTATATCACCAAATCCATATCCGACGCAGATCAGAGTTGATATGTAGTTGATATTCGATTTGAAGTAATCGAGAAGCCGGGGCGGTAGGACTTGATTTCTACGGCTGTCAAATTTGTAGGCACCCGCAAGTAGTGTACGTCGTAAGAATTGCATTTCGCCGTCATCGTCTGCGTAAGCAATTTCATTTGTCGCCTTGGCTGGTCGTTTAGGTGCCGCAGGGTGAATATAAATCAGCTCTTCATTTGCGGCGCGTAATGCATCTATAACGCCTGACACGCTATCTTCGACGGGCAGAAGTCTCAGCAAATCCTTTCCGTCTCGGAATGTGAATACGTCCAAGGCTCCGTGAATCTTAAGTAAGTTAATTCCTGTAGTCCCAACTTGAAAAAAAGGCATTACCCCATTCTCAAGCTGCTCGCCTGAAATGATTTCGGCTTTCAGGTCACCAATCTTTGCACCGCTTTTATCCCTTCGAGGCAAAGTGATGGTTTCTTCAGTAAAACCACAGTTCATGGGAATTTTATAGTGGGTGGACAGAGCCTCGGTTATTAAGTCGTGATTGAGCGAGAATATCCAGAGTGGCTTGTTCAGTGCGGCAAGATGAGCAATGCCTTCATAGTAGCTAAGGTGTTGTTCAATGTATGAAACATTTTTGGTGTGTCTGATACATAGTAAATGATAAACCATCTCGACTAGCCAAGAATACAGTCCGTGATACTCCTGCTGGAACTGAGATTGCCTACTATACTGTGTTTCAAGATACCCCAGAATGCTTTCGTAGTGCAGATCTGGCATAGCCAGTATTCGAGCTACATCTTCAATCACTTCGTCAGAATGGCCGCCACCTTGTGTGCGCCATCCCGCATTTAGATCGCGGAGTTTGTCAGGGGTTAGCCAATTCTTTAACTCAGTGGTTAGCTCCCAGACTAGAGGCAAGCCGACCTCATACGACGCACCCGCACCAAGAAAAAGACCAGTTAACGACAAACTCATTATACGCCTCTCTGTCTTAGGTGATGTTTTCCTAATTCTTTCAGTCAACGTGTATGAGGCGCACCAGCGGCGCGGGTTTTCGCGCCGACTGCGTGCCGCCGAGAGTTAGACCTGTTCTCGTTTAGCCATGATGTACTCTCTACCTTTTTGGTCAATGCTCCATAACTCAGGGCCTATAGAATAGGGGCCTGGCGGGTTAATCATTTCTTTGTTCTCGTAGAGATAGGTCAAATAGTAGTTAGCTTCTTCTCTACTAAGTTTTAAGTTTTTACAGATATTCTCAACCGTTGATGATTTTTTAAATAGCAGCTCCAAAATATTGTCGTTTGTTTCTGATAAAAGCTGTTTTTGTGTCTTAGTTTGTTTTTTAGGGATTGTTGGTTCTAATTTGTTTGTGGTCTTATTGGTTATGGTGGCGTGTATTTCTTCTATTTGCTTGTCTTTTTTGTCTTTCTTCGTGATGGCTAGAATTGTAATGCCAATACCACTAATAAACATGCTTCCAGTGAGTACATAATGATAATTCAGATATGCAAAATAGCTCGCAACTCCGATCAAAGCCGCGCCGGTGCAAATAAGTTTTGTCTGCATTTCTCA
>JAQUCQ010000119.1 GCA_028686145.1 Desulfuromonadaceae bacterium
ATCATTGGCCGCTACGTGTTGACCCCGCGCATATTTGAAATCCTCATGGACCAGGAACCAGGAAAAGGTGGAGAGATCCAGTTGACAGATGCCATCCTGACATTGTCAAAAGAAGAAAATGTGTATGGCTGTTTGTTTGAAGGTTTGCGCCATGATTGCGGCGACAAGCTCGGCTTTCTGAAAGCAACTGTCGATATGGCGCTCAAACGGAAGGAATTCAGCACAGAATTTGAAGCCTATTTGCGCGAGCGATTGAGCTAACGTCATGTTACGCCCCTGTTTCTTCCCGTCACACATAAAAGACAGGAGAGCGCTTTAGATATTTGCCAGGAAGCAGACACAACAAAGGCGAGCCGTATATCGAACTCGCCTTTTGCTATTGATCAGTCCACCGGTAGCTATTTTTCCTCAGTAATGGCCTTTGATGTGTTTCTTTTTGGCCCCCACCCCTGCCAGACATATTCAGGGTCGATCATCGGATCATAGTACCCGGGCTGGGGGACCATGCAAAAAACCGCTTCTGTTATCCCGATCACCCCCCGATATAAGGTCATCCCGATCCCCTTGATCGGCCCGACAACATAACCGACCGCCCCCATTTCCCGTCCGGTCAGGATTGTCTGTTTTGGAAGCTCAACAATACTGGTAACTGTGTTGGTGATTCCCCTCGTAAACTTGACGGCCATCTTCCCCACAATCATTTCCGGCTGCTGGTCAGCAGTCGCCAGACCCGGCACCAGAGCAACAAAAACAAACAAAACCAGTGATAATAACAGAACCTTTTTCATACGGTCTCCTTTTTACTTAAGTAAGAAATTATTTTCTACCGATATGCATAGAAAATATTTCATTAACGCATGCATCCTGATTATCAGTACCAGATGTGACGGCACAGCGGCTTTTTCATTACTTTGCAGACTCTTACCACAAAGAACCAGTACGTGCAAGTATCACAGGTCAAAAAGAGTCGGCTCTTGCGGAAGAAAAGGTTCAAAGCGTTTTTGTACATGGCGCAGTTTCCCGATATAATACAGAATATTGATATCCGGGTGCGCCGGGTCAAATGAATCAGCCGATCGGCACTGCTCATACGCTGTGACATCCTTTCCGGTACCGCTGACATAATAGCTGATACGATCTCCGGCACGGTATGGTTTCCCCGAAGCGATTGCAATTTCAAAAACGGCCGAATGATTACGTTTTCCTACCCGAAGCTTCTCACGATACACGTCCGGCGATTCGTTAAGTGTCTCGTTGCGGGTCACCCATGCAACATCCAACCCGGTTGAACGGAGCCGGGCAACATACTGGTCAAAAAGCCGCGCCACCGACTCTGCTTTTCCAGTCAGCAAACATTCGATGACATCACGTATGAATTCCCGCAGATAGGCTTCCAGACCACGCGAACGGAGCGCGCTTCCCTTAATGATGATCCTGCCGTCATAATCCTGCACGGCATAATTTTTGGCTTTATATACCAATATTGATCGATAACGACCATCCAGCTCGACATCAATTCCTTCCGGCAGTTTCCGGGAAACGCGCTGCACAAGCTCAAGTTCATTACTCGCTGAGATACATGTCTGGGGAGGTTTAAAATAGATGCCGTCCGTATCCACCTCAACCGGTCTGGCACCTTCAGCCACAAGTAGGTCAATCATATTTTTTATCGTGACGCGACCAAGACGGGCGACCTCGGCAGCAGCTACCGGGTCTGAAAAGTTATGAAATTCTGCTCCGAGGTAGCCATAAAACGAATTGATCAGCACTTTAAACACCTGCTGAAGTGACTCAAAATAATGTTGTTCCGAATTTTCTGCAGCATCACGTGCCGATTGTTTTGCGGCCAGGCGGAACCGTCGCAAATCCGCCAGCATGGGAAGAAATAGTCCCAGACTATCTTTGGCGGGAGCAAGACGGTATGTCAGCATCAATGACGGATAGAGAGACGCCACGTCACAATGGACGATCGGGCCGACAACCCCTGCACACGAGGATTCCGTATACCCCCCTTCAAAAGCGGTAGTTCCCGAAGTACGAGCAGGAATAGCGTGGCCACGATACAGATATTCACGGAGAAAAAGAGCATTGATACGCGTTGCGTTACCGCGAATGACACAGTTTTGAAAGGAATATGGAAACATGCGGCTTTGCAGAAACCAGGGATAACCAAACATCCGAAACAAAGAGAGTGTCTCCCGGACGTCATCCAGGTTGTAGCGATACAGCAGCCCCGGATCATTCTGGAATGCATTTGAAATAGCGGAGCCGTCCAGATAGGTACGATCATCAGCCGCAACACCGAAATGCCGTGCAACAGCTTTCAGTCCATGACTTTCAAGGTTACGACCGGCACTATCATACAGCTGCACCAGAAAATAGGTATCGATTATGTGCCTGCCATAGACATCCCAGCGCGGGTATTCAAGCATTTTATCAGCTAGACTCCAGCGAGCATGCGGCGTGATGTGAGGTGGAGCACCGTTGCGCCCCCAGGTCAGGCGGATGCCATGCATTTGCGCCCGCCGCCCAATGTAGTCGAGGTCAAAACGAAAAATATTGTGGCCGGTGATGACGTCAGGATCACAGCGAAGTATCGCATCGTTCAGGCTCTGCAGCAGTTCCGGTTCCGATAACTGATCCCCCCGGAGCACGATCTCATCACCATGTGAATCTTTGAGCGCAATCGAAATGATCCGGTCTTCAAGCCGCTCGGGATTTGAAAAACCATAACCATCCGCACATGCGGTTTCAATATCAAGCGCCAGACAACGCAAGTCGGAAAATTCAAGCCCTTTAAAAAGAGTGGTGCCGCTGACCAGCATATATTGGTGTGAGAGATCGGGGAGGAACAGGTAGGGCGCATCATGAGAGGAATAAGATTTGCCGGTTTTTGCCGCAAGGAAATCGCGAGCAATCAGACACTCACTCCAGGAATCAAACAGAAGCTGACTGCGAAAAAAACCGTCACCCGATAACTGCCGTACGGCACAGGGAACCCGGCAACCGGTTACCACCCCGGGGTCATTGACCAAAATAAACGGTTGAAACGGCTCGTCGTGAAAATGCACACGGCCGCCGGTCCTGAAAAAGAGCCGAATGAAGTGCCCGACCGGCTCCACCGCTATGATGCCGGGGCGTTCATCATGACCGAAAAGCAGCAGGTTATGTTCTATTGTGCTGGTTGGCATGGTGGCTCTCGGCTCTTGGGTAAAAAAATGGGGCGGTTTCAATGCCGCCCCATCACACATTCAGTTAAATACCGGCTTTCTGTTTCAACAGCGCGGCTTTGTCAGTCCGCTCCCAGGTAAATTCAGGCAGTTCACGGCCGAAGTGCCCATATGCGGCGGTTTTGCGATAGATTGGGCGGAGGAGGTCGAGCTGTTCGATAATTGCACGCGGACGCATGTCAAATGTTTCGCGTACCAGAGCGGAAAGACGCTCTTCTGTCACTTTTCCGGTGCCGAAAGTGTGCACCATGATCGAAACCGGCTGAGCTACGCCGATTGCGTATGCAACCTGCACCTCGCAACGATCGCAGAGACCGGCGGCGACCAGATTTTTGGCAACATAGCGCCCCATGTAAGCAGCCGAACGGTCAACTTTGGAAGGATCCTTACCGGAGAAAGCGCCACCGCCGTGGCGGCCCATGCCGCCGTAAGTATCGACGATGATCTTGCGACCGGTCAGCCCGCAGTCCCCCATTGGCCCGCCAACGACGAAACGGCCAGTCGGATTGATGAAGTAACGGGTAGTGGCATCCAGCAAATGAGCTGGGATAACTTTCTTGATAACTTCAGCAATGACCTCTTCCTCAATCCTTTTGTGTGTCACATCAGGAGTATGCTGGGTGGAGATAACAACCGTATCGATACGGCTCGGCTTGCCGTCAACATATTCAACCGAAACCTGGGATTTGGAATCGGGGCGAAGGAATTCCAACTGGCCCGACTTGCGTACTTCGGCCAGTCTGGCGACCAACTGATGAGCCAGCTGGATCGGCATCGGCATAAGTTCCGGAGTTTCGTTGCAGGCATACCCGAACATAAGCCCCTGATCGCCGGCGCCCTGTTCTTTGTGCAGTCCCTCCCCCTCGGAAACTCCCTGGGATATATCGGGCGATTGTTTGTCTATGGAAACCAGCACGGCACAGGTTTCATAATCAAAGCCCATGGCAGAATCGGTGTACCCGATTTCCTTGATGGTTTCACGGACAATCAATGGTATGTCTGCGTAAGCGGTGGTCGTGATCTCACCGGCGATCACGGCCATGCCGGTAGTGACGAGAGTTTCGCACGCGACACGTGCTTTGGGGTCCTGGGCCAGTATCGCATCAAGAATTGCATCCGAAATCTGGTCGGCAACCTTGTCCGGATGCCCTTCTGATACGGATTCTGAGGTGAAGATGAATTTTTCTGCCATTGTGGTATACTCCTCTCGGTTCTCTGTATATTTATTTTACCTGAGTGCTTTAGCGATCTGTAAAAATATCGTCAGCACACACCTTTGTCAAGTGAAGAGCGGAAAACTATTTATTCCGTTTGACTTACGAGCTTCAAATTAGGCACTATAGCATAAAGAACCTATGACTTTTTGAGGTGGTTATCATGCCCAAGGCACTGCTACTATATTTACTGATTGCTGTTATCGGCACGGTGCTCCCCGCTTCAGCATCTGCTGCCTCCACCCCTCCTGCCGAAGTCTGGAGATATTATCATTTCAACGGTGTCGCCTTCATACCCGGTCCGGCTGTTGACGGAAGCGCATTTATTGCCGTGCGGGAAAAGGTGCGCCCGGTTGTCTTAACAACACAGACCTCACCCCTTGAACAGACGGCACTGCCGGATGGATCTGGTGTTATTGCCGGAATCTGCTATCTGCAAAGTTCTGGAGGCAAGCTCGCCAGCGGCAGCGGCTTCAGCCCCTATCCGCGCGTGCCGCTCCTGATCTCCACCAAGGGCAAAGAATATGTGACGGTGCAAACGGATGACCACGGCTATTTCGTGGTGGTGCTGCCGGCTGGGACTTATTCCGTCGGCAGCGGGCCATTCACCGCAGAAATAACCGTTGAACGCGGCATAACCACACTCGTCCCGTTACGGACCGGCAAAAGGATGGTGGATTAATGAATCGCTTACTTACTTGCATTTCACTCGTCATAGTGACTCTGTTGCAGTTTTCTGCTGCTGTACAGGCAGGGCCATTGGATGATTATTATCTCCAGCAATTCGGCGCGTCGCAAAGCACGCAACTTCAGAAAGCGGTACTGTCGGTCTCTGCCGATGTTCAGGAATCGGCCACATGCGGCATGCCGCTCAAAAAAGCCCTCCGTCGCGACTGGAACCTGCTGGAGCAGTCAACGCAGAAAGTGCTGGCGAAACAACTGGCTTACCCGACGCTAGCAAGCGAAGCGCCACTTTTCACATCCGCAGGCGGGCATTTTGTGATCCACTACTCCACCACAGGAACAGACGCACCGCCACCAGCTGACCTGAACAATGACGGTGTTCCCGATTGGGTAGAAACCGTCGCCGCCACGTTTGAAAATGTCTACACTTCGTACGGTACCATGGGGTATCGACTTGCGCCGACACTACCTGCCGGTTCGCCATTCAACATTTATTTACTGGACCTCGCTCCGCAAGGATATTACGGAGTTACAACCAGCGACAAGCATGTGCCTTCGACTGGCTACCCGAATGCATACACCAGCTGGATGGAGCTGGATAACAACTTCACTGATGCGATCTATCACCCGCTCACCTACACTCCGCTCCAGAGTTTGCAGATCACTGCCGCGCATGAGTATCACCATGCCATCCAGTACGGTTACAATTACTACTTCGACACCTGGTACGCGGAAGCAACTTCAACGTGGATGGAAGATGAATTGTATGACAATGTAAACCAGAGCTACTCCTATATTTCCAACTGGTTTACCCAGAGTAAACTGGCCCTGGATACTCCGGTAAGCACCACAACTGGTGGCGGCTACGGCCGCTGGATCTTCAACCGCTACCTGTCGGAAACACACGACCCACAAGGCCCACCCATTATTCGGAGTGCCTGGGAAAAGCTGGCTCCCCTCCCCAGCCCTGGAAACGGCGCCGATATACCAATGATTCCGGTACTGGAGAGCTTACTTTCTTCAACTACATATGCCACTACTCTCGGCACGGACTTCTTTGGATTCGCCAAGCGTGTCTACACACGGGACTGGACGACACACAAAAATGAAATAAACAAAATACACGTGTATTCACCGGTTGAGACCTATTCGACCTACCCGGTAAACAACACGGTAACCCTTCCCCATTACTCGTTTGCCTACTTCAGGTTTTTGCCACCGTCAAGCTCACCCGACAACCTGAATATTACCGTCACCGGCACCAGCGGCATTAAGGCGACCGCGTTCATCACAAGCAGCGGCGGCATCGTCACCGAATATCCTTTCATCACTGTGAGCGGCACCACCATGGCCATTCCCTACTTCAGTTCCGCCAGCGAAGTGGTCTTGCTCGTGGCCAATACCACCGATGTTGACAACCACCAGGTTGCCTTCAGTACCGACGGCACGCCCGCACCGGTTACTGACCCGACAACCCCGACGCCAACAACATCCGGCAGCAGTTCCGGAGGGGGCGGGTGCTTCATCGCCACGGCCACGTACGGCAGCTATCTGCATCCACAGGTGGAGTTGCTGCGTCATTTCCGGGACGAGCATCTGCTCACCAATGCACCGGGCCGGGCTTTTGTTGCCTTTTACTATCGCTACAGCCCGCCCCTGGCCGATTTCATTTCCCGGCATTCGTTCCTGCGCGGTGTGACCCGCGTGTTGCTGACTCCGGTTGTCGTTGCGGTTGTTCACCCTGCTGCATCTGCTGCCGGGTTATTACTGGCTTTGGCTGTGCTGTATCGTCCGGTGCGCCGCCGCTATCTAGCGCGGGTCGCCGTCGGTTAACGAAGTTTTTGCTACAACAGCACCACCAACACCACACCGCCAGCCAGCACAACAAGGTTGCAGACAGCAGAAACGCCGTGCAGACGTCCGAACTGCTGTCTCACAGGATCATCCTTTGGGGTCTGATCAAAAGAGACGATCTGCTGCTTGATTGCTGCGGCTTTCGGTTCTACGTAATACGCCTGAAAGACGGTGATCGCCAACATGGCCGCAAGGATGCCTGTGACAAGCCCCATCCTCCCGCCGCGCATAAACAGACGGCACCCCAGGGCGATAACACCACACGCCAGTCCCCAGCGAAAATAACCGGGGAAAAGAATCCCTACGATACGACCGGCCGAATCGCGGCTTTCTGTCTTGAAAAGTATCGGCGTCAGGACAAACGTAAAAAGAGCACTGCCACCCACCCAGAATGCAATTGCCAACTGGTACAACCCTGTAGCAAATTTCATGACACCTCCCAACAGGTTATCCGGTTTGATGTTTACAAAATACCGTAGGACCGTTACCGGGGCAAAATTAGATATTCGGCCCCGATAATGGTTTGCCAGCGGGCACTGTTCCAATACCGGAACTAGTAGCGATACAGTTCGGCCTTGTATGGCCCTTCCTTCGGTACGCCGATGTAGGCGGCCTGTTCGTCAGTCAGCACGCTCAACTGCGCATTCAGCTTTTTCAATTGCAGACGGGCCACTTTCTCATCCAGGTGTTTGGGAAGAACATAGACTCCGACCGGATATTTGCCCGGATTGCAGAACAGCTCGATCTGGGCGATAGTCTGATTGGCAAAGGATGAAGACATGACGTAACTTGGGTGGCCGGTGCCACAGCCCAAGTTGACCAGACGTCCCTTGGCCAGCAGGATAATGCGCGTGCCATGGGGAAAAATGATATGATCTACCTGCGGTTTGATCTCCTCCCACTGATATTTTTCCAGCGCCGCAACCTCGATCTCGTTATCAAAATGGCCGATGTTGCAGACAATGGCCTGATCCTTCATCCTGATCATATGATCGTGAGTAATGACATGGTAATTACCGGTGCAGGTGACAAAAATATCAGCCTTGTCGGCAGCATATTCCATTGTCACAACCCGGAAACCTTCCATGGCGGCCTGCAGAGCACAGATCGGATCAACTTCGGTTACCCATACCTGGGCCGACAGCGCACGCATTGCCTGTGCAGAACCTTTACCCACGTCACCATAGCCGCAGATCAAGGCGACCTTGCCGGCAATCATAACGTCAGTGGCCCGTTTGATACCGTCTACCAGTGATTCACGGCAACCGTACAGGTTGTCAAATTTTGACTTGGTAACAGAGTCGTTGACATTGATTGCCGGAAATTTCAGTTCGCCGCGTTCATGCATCTGGTACAGACGGTGAACACCGGTGGTCGTTTCCTCGGTCACGCCCTTGATCTCTGCCAGACGGGTTGAGTACCAAGTCGGACTGACGGCCAGTTTAGCCTTGATAGTGGCGTAGAGGATCGTTTCTTCCTCAGAAGCAGGGTTGGCAAGTACGGAGAGATCCTTTTCAGCCCTGGCACCCAGATGCAGCAGCAGGGTGGCATCGCCGCCGTCATCCAGAATCATGTTGGAGAAACCGCCGTCGCTCCACTCAAAGATGCGGTGGGTATAATCCCAGTATTGCTCCAGTGTTTCACCCTTAACGGCAAAAACCGGTACTCCGGCGGCGGCAATTGCGGCAGCGGCATGGTCCTGGGTTGAGAAAATATTGCAGGAAGCCCAGCGCACCTCGGCCCCGAGAGCCGTCAATGTCTCGATGAGCACGGCAGTCTGGATGGTCATATGCAGCGAACCGGTGATGCGGGCGCCTTTTAACGGCTGTGCTGCGGCAAATTCTTCACGAATGGCCATCAGCCCCGGCATCTCTGTCTCGGCAATTCTGATTTCCTTGCGGCCCCAATCGGCCAGCGCAAGGTCTGCTACGATGTAATTTTGTGACATGACTTTATGCTCCTTTATGTTGTGATGTATTCTGCAGTGTATTAATGTC
>JAQUCQ010000120.1 GCA_028686145.1 Desulfuromonadaceae bacterium
CAATGCGGTTGGCCGGTACGCTGTCCTGCACCGTTGCCCGGTTCGATTCTGCATTCAAAGCGCATTGTCGCTTATTATGGTAACCCGCTTTCAAAGAAGATGGGAGTTCTAGGTGAGTTGCCCAAGGAGGAAATGCTGCAGCATCTGAAAGGCGAAGTGGCCAAATGGCAGGCAGCTGATCCGGCGACCCCGGTACAGCCGGCCCTGCATCTGATTGCAGTGGTTGCCCAAGGAGCCCCGGGTAATGATGGCAAATACCGAATGATAATGCCGGATAAAGTCATTAACCAGGTATATGGTTGGGCTAAGGAAGCGGGTGCGGTCATGTTTATCGATATTCAAACGGGACATGACGATATTCGTTCGGTGTTGCCGCACTTTGAATGGATTTTGAAGAACCCGGATGTACACCTGGGGATCGATCCGGAATTCAACCTGATAAAAAGCGGTAAAAAACCTGGCACAAAGATTGGTACTTACGATTCTGCCGATATCAATTACGTTTCCGGTTATCTGAAAGATCTGGTAAAAAAATATAATTTACCTCCCAAGATATTTATAGTGCACAGATTTACCCGTAATGGTGTCACAAATTCAAAAAATATTGTGCTCCGCCCAGAAGTACAGATTGTGATGCACATGGACGGCTGGGGTGCCCCCTGGTTGAAACGCAATTCGTATAAGGAGTATGTTGTCTCCGAGCCGGTACAGTATACCGGTTTCAAGCTCTTTTACCATAACGATACCAAGAAGGGAGATCCGTTGCTGACCCCGAAAGAGGTGCTTAAGCTAAATCCGAAGCCGCTCTATATTCAGTATCAGTAGCCCTCGAATGCTGCTCGTCTTCCCACCGCTTGCCAAGGCATGCGAGCCGCCACCCGGCATAGCCAGTCTTGCCGCTTCATTGATAGCCTATGGGGTGCCATGCCGTCTGCTGGATGCCAATCTGGAAGGGCAGCTCTGGTTGCTGGAGCAGCCACAGCTCGCAACCGATACCTGGAGTCGCCGGGCTTACAAGGGGAGGTCACGCAACCTGGCCGCGCTACGTGATATCACAACGTACCAGTCTCCTGACCGTTATCGACGTGTCGTCAGCGATCTAAACCATATTCTGGCGCTCTCTGCTACCACTGGCGGCGTTGTCATTGGTCTTGCCGACTACCAGCACAACACTCTCTCGCCACTGCGCAGTTCCGACCTGATTGCTGCGGCGCAACAACCTGAACAGAATCCGTTCTTCCCTTATTTCAGTCAGCGGTTACCGGACGTTATCAACGGTGTCAGCACAGTCGGTTTTTCACTCAACTATCTCAGCCAAGCGCTCTGCACTTTTGCAATGATTGGCTATGTTAGAAAGCGATATCCGACACTGAAAGTTGTTCTTGGTGGCGGACTGGTGACTTCCTGGCTGCATCGCCCTGGCTGGTGCAGCCCTTTCGGCACACTGGTAGACCATTTGATTTCTGGGCCGGGAGAAGAACCGTTGTTAGCGCTACTTGGCAGGGATAGCGTGTTGAAACGGCATGTACCCCCCGATTACACGGCCATGCCGCTTGCGGAATATTTTTCGCCCGGACTGATTCTTCCCTATAGTGCCGGCAGAGGGTGCTACTGGAACCATTGCTCGTTCTGTCCGGAACGTGCTGAAGGGAACAGGTACTATCCTGTGCCGGTTTCTCATGTGCTGTCAGATCTTAGGCTCCTCGTTGAACAAACTGAACCGCGACTCATTCATCTGTTGGATAATGCCATCAGCCCGGGACTGCTGCATGCCCTCGCAAAGCATCCGCCGGGCGCTCCCTGGTACGGTTTTGCGCGAATTGACGAACATCTGGGTGACCTGGAATTTTGTAAAGCTTTAAAGCGCTCGGGGTGCGTGATGCTCAAACTTGGGCTGGAATCGGGAGATCAGGGGGTTCTGGAGCGAATGGGCAAGGGGATCAATCTTGGAGTTGCTTCGCGGGTATTGAACAATCTCCACAATGCCGGGATTGCGGTTTATTGCTATCTGTTGTTCGGTACGCCTGCGGAGACAGTGGTGGAGGCTCGTCGAACCCTGGAGTTTGTTACCGCTCATCACCAGACGATCAGCTTTCTTAACCTGGCGTTATTTAATATGCCACTCTTTGGAGACGAGTCTCAGGAGTACGCACATACGCCGTTCTATGAAGGGGATCTCTCGCTCTATACCGCTTTTCGACATCCAGGCGCCTGGGATCGTAAACAGGTGCGGCATTTTATCGATAGAGAATTTAAGCGGCATCCGGCAATAGCTGCAATAGTCAGGAACGATCCACGGTATTTCAGTTCCAGTCATGCTGCATTGTTCTGTTGAATACAGTTAAATATCACCTTACCTTTTGACGGTATTGTGTTATAACACAAACCTCAAATAGTACAGGAGATGACATGGAAATTTTTGGCGGTTTCATGGTAATGATGAGCATTATAAGCCTTTTTTTGGCGGTGGTATGGTTAATCATGCCGTTCGTCGTATTTGCTATCAAAGGGAAGCAGGACCGTACGCTGGAAATTCTTGAAGCAATTGAAAAACGACTGGCAATTATCGAGACCCACATTCATCAGGGTAGTTCGCTTCACTGTTCTGAAGCAGGTTCGGCAGGATCTCGCGATACTTCAGCAGGGTCATCAGATGAACTTCCAATTGATGATGCAGAAAATATTGTAGACATTGTTACCGAGAAAAACGGTATTGAAACACCACCCGCAGGGTTTTAAACTGGAGGATGCTAAAGATGTTGTTGCGTGGAAAAAAAGTGGTAATTTTTGGAGTAGCAAATGACAAGAGTATTGCGTGGGCGATTGCCCGGCTTTTTCATGAGCAGGGAGCTGAACTTGCGATAACGTACGCAGGTGAGGCATTTGAAAAGCGGGTTCGTCCGTTGGCAGAGTCGCTTGACGCTGCGGCGATACTTCCTTGTAATGTCACCAATGACGATGAGGTGGCTTCTGTCTTTACTGAACTTGGCAAAGTATGGGACGGTGTTGATGTTATAATCCATGCAGTCGCCTTTGCAAACAAGGAAGAGCTGAAGGGTACAGTCCTGAATACTTCCCGTGAAGGTTTTGCCACAGCTATGGACATAAGTGTTTACTCCTTTCTGGCAATCATGAAGGCAGCACAGCCGATGATGCAGGGGAGGAAAGGAGCCGCCTTGACGCTCAGCTATTACGGAGCGATGAAAGTGTTTCCGAGCTATAATGTCATGGGTATTGCCAAGGCGGCACTGGAAGCGTCGGTTCGTTATCTGTCCGAGGCGGTTGGCCCGGAAGGTATCAGGGTAAATGCGATTTCTGCCGGCCCGATCCGCACTCTTGCCGCTGCGGGAGTCAACGGTTTTCACAGCATTCTCAATCACGTCGAAGCAAAAGCTCCGCTCAGAAGAACCATAACCCAGGAAGACGTTGCAAACTCGGCGCTCTACCTCTGCAGCGACCTGGCTGGCGGCGTCAGTGGAGAAATTCATTATGTTGATGGTGGGTATAATATTATAGGTCTGTAGTTTTGGAGTCGCCCCATTAAAGAAGCTTTCGGTAATCTTGCAGGTTTAAAATCAAGCCAGATCCAGTCTTTGGAACGCCTGTACCGCAGACGTGTCCCTGTTGCTGAATTCTGCTCCCATGATCTGGCTGTTCGCCTTGTCGAACTTTCAACTGAACTGCGCCGTCAAATCGGAATTCTTGTCAGCCGCACCGGCAATGTGGAATATGTCATTGTCGGTGATGAAAAAGGCATGGTGATTCCCGAACTGCGCGATTACCCGCTTGGGAAAAGGGTCATGCGCGGTCTGCGCTTGATTCACACTCACCTGAAAAACGAGTCGGTCTCTGAAGACGATCTGACCGACCTTTCCTTGTTGCGTTTTGATCTGCTGGCGGCTCTGCTGTACTCTCCCGCCAAGAGCCAGATTTACGCCCAGCTGGCCTGGCTGTCACCAGACCAAAGAGGGGCAAGCACCGTCGTTGACTCTGTTGTCGCGCTGGATCGAATTGACCTTGACTGCATTCACTTCATCCAGGAGCTGGAAGCCGATCTGGAAAAAGCGGCCCGCACAGCATCAAAAACCAAGGATGTTCTGGAACGTGCAATTCTGATTTCAGTAACGACTTCGGGAACCCGACAGGAAGCGGAAGATTCAATGGCTGAGTTGCGTGAACTAGCTCGCACTGCCAATGTGGAAGCACTTGACGAATTCATTCAGAGGCCGAAAAAACTTAATCCCCGTTTTCTGATGGGAGAGGGGATGGTGCGTGACGTCGTCATCAGGGCAATGCAACGGGGCGCCAGCATGCTGATCTTTGATCAGGAACTGACTCCGGCCCAGATGCGGTGTATTTCCGCGATGACTGAACTGAAAGTTATCGACCGTAGCCAACTGATCCTAGACATATTTGCCCGGCGGGCGAAAACGCTTGACGGCAAGGTGCAGGTGGAGTTGGCTCAACTTAAATATTTGTTGCCGCGCCTGACCGGTCGTGGTGTGCAGATGTCACGGCTCATGGGGGGGATTGGTGGACGCGGGCCTGGGGAAACCAAACTGGAAACTGACCGACGCCGAATCCGTGACCGCATTGCCAGCTTGGAACGGGAACTCAAAGAACTTTCCCAAGGGCGTGATCAACGACGGAAACAGAGGGTCAAGGCCGGGGTGCCGATCATATCGATCGTCGGCTATACAAATGCTGGAAAATCGACTCTGCTGAACGCCTTGACCAAGAGTGATGTATTCACTGAGGACCTTCTGTTTGCAACGCTTGATACCTCCAGTCGTCGCCTCCGCTTCCCGCGCGATCGTGAAGTGATAATCACCGATACGGTTGGTTTTATCCGCTCTCTCCCGAAATCTCTGATGGGAGCTTTCAAGGCGACTTTGGAAGAGATGCGCGATGCCGATTTGTTGCTCCATGTGGTGGATGCGTCTCATCCTCGTTTTGAAGATCAGATTGCCCAGGTGCGTGCGATTCTGGCTGAATTGGAGTTGGGGGACAAACAGGAACTTCTGGTGTACAACAAGGCTGATATGTTGAATGACATGAAAAAGAAAGATATGGTTGCGTTTTTACGCGTTCGCCAGTCGGCCAGAACCCAGAACAGCGTAATGGTGTCGGCCTGTGACCGCAAGAGCCTTCAGCCTCTGATGGATGAACTGCAGAGAAGGTTCTGGGTTGAGGACAGAGAAATTACTCAAACTGCGCTTTAAACTCTGCCATCAACCGCTGCAAGTCGAAAATTTCGTTTCGCAGGGCGGCAACTTCTTCCTCCAGCGTCGCAATGCGCTCATTTTCTGCCACCACTCGCTGCCGGGCAGCTTCGGGGCGCGCTTCGATACTGTCCTCGTTATTCTCCGGTATCCCGGAAAAAAGCTGGGCATAGCGTCCCTCTTTCCGCCCTGGTTGCCGTGCCATCAGGGTAACCAGCGGGTTTTCCCGCTGAATCAACTCCTGCAGTACCTCTTCAACTGCGGCCAGGTTGCCAAACGGATGCATCCTCTCCCCCCGGGTACGCAACTCTCCAATAGTCTGCGGTCCACGTACCAGCAGCTCACAGATGATTGACATCTCGGCGGGCAGCAAACCCAAATTTTCTGCCAGCAGATGGCGATACTTCGGTACCCGGCCGCCATCGGCAGATAGCACCACCAGTTGTTTGAAACGGAGTGAATCCAAGGCCCGCACGACAGCGTCTTCCGTCAGAGCCATCACCGGGTCACGGTTGGATTTCTGGTTGCAGGCGTTAGTGAGAGAGTTGAGTGACAGCGGGTAATATTCCGGTGTGGTCAGCTCCTTTTCTATCAAACTGCCTAACACACGTGCTTCAGTATCGTTAAGTGTCACATCCACTTTTTAACCTCATGTTGAATTAATGAAATGTCGGCATCTTTTCCTGGAACAGCACATACGGGCTGACAATCAGCATTGCGAACTTTTTGTGCTGATCCTCTTCCCATAAGCGGATTTTTGAGTCTGATGGCTTGCCGATTTTGCCATTTTCAACCAGATTCTGTATAATTTCGACGTCATCGGCTGCAACTTTATGGGCGGTATCCGCCAAATCCAGAGAATCATCAACCAGAATCAGTCCGCCGCGATGCAAATGGGCTCGCAGAGAGCTCCACTCGGCTTCATCAATCGTAAGGGCCATTTCCTCTTTACTTGGTAGCATTTGTAACTCCTTCTTTTATATCTTTTGCTCTATTGGCCGCTGCATTTTTTTATCACGCGACGCATACAAAGTCTATGCCTTCCTGCCAGCCGCGTTTTCCCGCCACACTCCGGAACTTTTCGCGGGCACCGCGTACGCCTATTGCCACAATCATTTTTCTGCCATTCAGATGAAGATCGTCCGGTGAGATGACTGGAGCATTGTGCAGCATACGCCCGATCTTTCGTGGGTCAACATCCAGCCAGGTGGAAACCGATATACCCCGAGCAGTCAACAAGCGTTGCCACGCCCGTGCTTCCAGCCCAGCTCCAGCAATAACGATGTCATGGATGTCCTGTAGAAAACCATGCAGCAGATGGTGACATTTGCAGGCACGAAATGCATGTAACGTATATTCATCCATCGTGCGGGTGGCACGTTCGGGGTGGTCGCGCCAGAATAAAAGTGTGTGTGGTACGCGGGCAAATTGTACGCCCGCCCCAGCCATACGCAGCCAGAGATCATAGTCCTCGGGCCACGTGTTGTTATGGTACCCTCCCAAGTTTTCCAGAAGAGCTCGTCGCGTCATGATAGCGGGATGGACAAAAGGCGACTCTACAAACAGATCGCGGCTGATCAGAGAATGCATGGTCAGGCTGTTCTGCCACGATTCATAGTCAACCATGCCCTGTTTGAGGTGGGTTCGCGGAAAATGCCGGAAATTACAGGCGACCAGTCCGGTGTCGGGATGCGTGTTCAGATAGGCCGCCTGCAGTTCCAAACGCCGGGGATGGCAAATGTCGTCGCCGTCCATGCGGGCCAATAGTGGTGCCCGGCAGGCTTCCAGGCCGGCATTGAGCGCCGCTACCAATCCGCCCCCCCCTTCGCGTCTTATTATGCGCACACGGCCGTCACTGCGAGCGGAATCAGCAAGAATTTCCGCCGTTCCGTCATTTGAGCCGTCATCGACTGCAATCAGCTCCCAGGAGGGACTGGTTTGACGGTACAGGGAGTCCAGCGCTGCCTGAAGATAGCGATCTTCATTGCGGACCGGCATGAGGATTGAAACGTGCGGCTTGGTGGATGGCAGTTGTTGCGGCATAGTGAGTGTCCTGATATAATTTTCTTGACGCTGGTAAATGATACGGTAAGTATGTGAATTAATCCATAGAGGAATAATCGGAGTTATGAGAGTTTTACCAACAGAACATGATGGTGTGTTCAATCGCGTTACAGAATTGCTTGCCATGCAAATTGATAGTGATGCAGTACCTCCTCCTGATGCAGGCGGGCGTACGCGTGCGTCGGTAGCCATGATATTACACCAGGCCGTAGCCGACATAGAAATTCTATTTATTCAGCGTGCCGCTCATGACTTGGACCCGTGGTCAGGGCACATCGCTTTTCCGGGGGGTAAACTGGAAGTGGGGGAATTGGAGTGTCAAGCGGCCCTCAGAGAAACATATGAAGAGGTCGGGATCGACCTGGCACAGGGGCGTTATCTGGGACGGCTTCCCGACATTATGGGAACTAATCTGCCGGTGAGAGTTTCCTGCTGTCTGTTCGGTGTAGACCGGACACGTTACCATCCGATCCTGAACGAAGAGGTAGAAGATTTGTTTTGGGTTACGCTTTCCGACCTGCGTGATCCGAAGAGCCATCTTCTGAGCAGTGTTGCTTTTGATGAAAAACGCATCGAAGTGCCGGCCATCAGGCTTCCCGTTGATGACAAACCGGTGCTGTGGGGCATCACCTATCGATTGGTGATGCAATTTCTGTCTCTTCTGGAAGGTAATAGTACTTTCTGCGAAGATTTCTGCAAACTACCTGAAATGGTAGGACTTGACGAGGAGGAATGATTATGGATGAAAAAACAGGAATCATTACGTTTAAAGGAAATCCGATGACATTGCTGGGGCACGGGCTGGCAGTGGGTGACGCCGCTCCAGACTTTGCTGTGGTTGACAATGGACTTGCCGTCGTGACGCTCTCCAGTTATTCGGGGAAAATCAAGATCATCAGTTCTGTACCATCTCTCGATACTCCGGTTTGTGATACCGAAACCCGGCGTTTCAATCAGGAAGCCTCCTCATTGCCGGGTGATATCGTTGTTTTGACCGTCAGTCTCGATCTCCCGTTTGCTCAGAAGCGGTGGTGTGGCGCTGCCGGGATTGACAAAGTTGTCACGCTTTCCGATTACCGCGAACGCTCTTTCGGGCTCGGATACGGGATGCTGATCAAAGAGTTGTTGTTGCTGACCCGTGCTGTTTTCGTTGTTGATGCCGCCAATATTATCCGCTACATCCAAATTGTCCCGGAAGTAACTGCCGAACCTGATTATACGGCTGCAATTGCCGCTGCTAAAGCATTGCTGTAAAAATGATTCAGCGTCAGGACGCTCCGTCTGAAGCGTCCTGACAGTATTATTCACTGATTCTCTTAAAATGCCACACCATGTGCTTACCCAGTACCTGCCTTGTTTGGATGTCTTCTTCATCCTGGAGCACATCACCGATGTTCCTGCCAATACCGAATGAGAGAAAAGGAGAAATTATGTCAATTAAAGAACGTTTTTTTCTGGAACGTGACAAAGTAGTGCTGGTGGTAATTGATGTGCAGGAAAAACTGTGTCTTGCGATGGATGAAACGGTACTGAAGAAACTTGTGAAAAATGTCGGTATCCTGCTTGAAAGTGCTGTTGAATTGAATATACCCGTCCTGGTGACCGAGCAATATGTCAAGGGATTAGGCGCAACTCTGCCCGAACTGAAACAAAAAGCAGCTTCAGCTTCCTAC
>JAQUCQ010000121.1 GCA_028686145.1 Desulfuromonadaceae bacterium
ACTTGCATAGATATCATGCGACAGTGCCGAGGCACCGGCCAGCGTTAGCCCGGAGACAACGGCAAGAATGGTGGCGAAGGCAACCGCGGCAATGAAGCCGAGGAAGAAGTTACCGCCGATGGCGTGTGACAGATAAATAGCCGGCATGCTGCTGCCGCCCTTGAGATTGAGGACGCTTTTGCTGATATCAACCACATACGCCGGATTGTTGGCAACAAGGAGGATGGCACCGAAACCGATGATGAAGGTCAGGATGTAGAAATAGCCGATAAAGCAGGTACCATACAGAACTGATTTGCGGGCAGCCTTGGAATTAGTTGTGGTGAAAAATCTCATCAGGATGTGCGGCAGTCCTGCAGTACCGAACATCAGCGTGAGGCCCAAAGATATGGACTCGATGGGATTGGCCTTGGCACCAATAGGAACAACCGACTGCATGATTTTTATACCTTTGGGATGAGCTGCCACGGCGTCGGAGAACAGCTTGGCAAAGCTGAAGCCCTCATGCATCATCACGCCAAACGCCATGCAGGAAGCACCGCCTAAGAGCAGGGCGGCCTTGATAATCTGTACCCAGGTTGTGGCTTTCATGCCGCCCAGGGTAACGTAGAGGATGATCAAGACACCAACGATGACGATGGACATCCTGTAAGACATTTGCGGTACAAGGGTGTGCAATAGCTGTCCGGCACCGACAGCCTGGCCGATCAGGTACCAGATTACGACAATCAGCGAACTTATAGCAGCCATGATACGGATCGGAGCCTGCTGGAGACGGAAGGAAACCACGTCGGCATAGGTGTATTTACCCAGGTTTCGAAGCCGTTCAGCAACCAGGAACAGGATGATCGGCCAACCGACCAACCAGCCAACCGAGAAGATCAGGCCGTAGAAACCGTTGAAGTAAACCAGGGCGGCAATACCCAGGAACGAGGCCGCTGACATGTAATCGCCGGCGATGGCCATACCGTTCTGTAAGCCGGTAACGCCGCGCCCAGCAGCATAGAAGTCGGACGCAGTCTTGGTGTGAGTTGCAGCCCAGTAGGTAATTCCTAGGGTTATGCCGACAAAGATAAGAAACATGATAATGGCGTGCCAGTTGAGTGGCGGTGCTGCCGCCGGAACCGCAGCTGCGGGCGCAGCCGCGGGGACATCAAAGGCATACGATAGCGTGGAGACGAACAGCAGGGAAAGGGTCAGCATTGCTGAATAAACCGTTTTAAATATATTCATTTGGATGCCTCCCGAACGATTTCTTCAATGATAGGATCGAAGGTTTTGTTTGCCAGGTAAACATATATACCTGTCGTTGCACATGAGGCCACTATTACTCCGAGACCGATCAGCATGCCCATAGGGATGACGCTTCCAGCAGCGATGGGTGCAGTGAGAACATCAGGTGTATACGCGATCATCAGGGTAAAACCGAAATACAAAACGCAGACAACTGCTGATAGTGACCAGCCAAGAGTATTGCGTGCATGGACCAATTTAAGATATTTTGGATTTTTTTGTATATTGCTTGCAATTAATAAAGACATATCTTTCTCCTTTTAGGATTTTTTTAAATCTTTTCTCGATCCAGCTTCTTGCATAGTAGACTCTGGGGTTTGATACCTTAAATCATGACTGTTAAGCTTGTGGCATTATCCTCCTTTCTGTGCGGGGCGGCTGCCAGCCCACCCCTTGCCCCTCTCTGCAGGCGGTTAATGGTTAGTTAGACTTAAACTTCGCCTCTATTACTGAAAACGTGCTGCAAAACAGTTCAATAAAACATATTATGCGTAACATCGCGTATAGCCAAACTTCATTGAGAGCTGTTCAGCGCCTTCCATCATGCAGGGGATTACCTCTTTTTCAAGGCGATCCTGAAGCATGCGGAAAGATGGTGCCAGCAATGTTAGGGCACCGACAACTTTGCCTGCATAATCGCGAATGACAACCGCCACGGCACAGATCCCGTCACCAAGTCCGTTAAAATCAACGGCTACTCCCTTCCGGCGTATTTCTTCCAGTTCCTCTTCAAGCTCCTTTGAGTGTTGTATGCCGCGACGCTTGAAGAGATCAATTGAGCTGACTGACTTGATAACCTTACCGGCAGCATTGGATAAAATAGGAAAACGACGTCCGACAAGATCAACCGCTTTGATCTGCTGAAATGAATCGACCATATCGAGAAACAGCACTTCATCATTGTTCATGACCGTGATATAGACTGCCTCGTCCAGCTTGTGTGCCAGTTCTACCATAATCGGGTGGGCAAGCCTGATGAGATTGTCACTCTTGAGGATATGCTGTGCCATTTCAACCGCTTGCAGACCCAAGCAGTAAGTTCCAGTCAAGCCATCTTTTTCCACCAGACCTTTGTCTTCTAAAGTAGCGAGCAAACGAAAGGCTTTGTTATGACTTAAGTCGAGCTTTTTTTCGATAACCGCAATTGTTGGGTTATCTCCGTCCTGAGCAAGAGTTTCAAGCAGGTCAATTGCCTTGATAACCGCTTGAACCGAATACAGACCTTTCTCTCTCATAATTTATACCCCGATCGTATAAATAGCTTCGGTTAGCATTCACATCTGACGGTGAAGAAGGTACCAAAAGAGCAGCGGTACTTAAATAAGTGTTCTGTGATGGGCGTTATAAAAAACATTCCGGAGAGATAAAACGTGTTGATTTCTGTTTTAGGTGTTATTTGACAAAAATCTAATTGTTGATACTGTCGACACTGAAGAGAAACATTGTTCTGGTAAAAGAGCGACCACAACCTTTTCATAGCGAACCTCCGTGCCAGCCCCAAAAAATATTTACTTCATAATTTAATAAATTAAAAACAACTCCAGTGTATATATTTCAAATTTAATACAACGTTTCATATTTGTCAATCATATTATTTAAAACGATATAATATTTATTTTATCAATATAAACGGTTGGTTATTCATGGTATCACAACTATATATGAGAATATTATTCAGTGTATCACTGTTCTATTTTAAGATAAATTTTGCATATACTGCGTTAAATATAACTTTATTTATACCAGTGTTTATTAAGTTGTCAAAAAATATATCGTTAAGTAAAAGCATCAGATGGAAAATATCAGATTTTGATTTTGATGTAATCGTAAGGTAAAATGAAAATAATACGCGGATTATTTAGGTCTGAAGTACAAATACACTTCAAGTAACAGAGAAGAGGAAAGCTTGTTCTTTGTACCTGTCGACTTATCCGACAAAGTACTGAACAACTTTGTTGACCCGCTGGTTCTTGACGAAACGGAATGGAGGACAGCCTTATTCAGCATCCCTTGGGGGTAATACCCCTATTCAATTTTTGCGCATCCACAACCAGTTCGACATGACTTTGCCCGCTAGCAATATCAACCAAGACAATCAGCCATCAGCACGGGACCGTCGTTTCCACATCACATCACTTTGGAAAGCAGACTTTAAAATCTAAATTACAATGCTTTTGTTAAGGACACGATAAAAGCTTTGAACTAAGGTAGCAGATATGGAATTTGGACTTTTGAAAGATATTGTACTCCTGCTTGGGCTGGCTCTAGTAACCCTGCTCCTCTTCCGGCAATTCAGAATTCCCCCAATAATCGGATTCCTCGTGACCGGTTTTATTGCCGGCCCCCATTCCCTCGGCCTTGTGAATAATACTCATGAAGTTGAACAGATGGCGGAAATCGGCGTCGTATTGCTCCTCTTTACTATTGGGATTGAGTTTTCTCTAAAGGAATTGCTCAGAATCCGCCAACTAGTACTCTGGGGAGGAGGACTTCAGGTAGGGCTTACTATTGGACTTGTAGCGCTTGTGTCTGCACTGGCCGGATTCACGCCGGCACAGTCAGTTTTTTTTGGTTTTCTGGTATCTCTCTCAAGCACCGCCATACTGATGAAACTCCTCATGGATTCCGGTGAGATGGACACCCCTCACGGCAAGGCCGCACTTGGCATACTGATCTTCCAGGATCTGTGTGTCGTCCCGTTGATGCTTTTTGTTCCGTTCCTTGGTGGAGCAGGCAACGGCTTTGTCGATATTGCACTGGTATCTGCAAAAGCTGTGGTGGTCGTTATAATTGCCCACTTGGGGGCACGTTTTGCCGTGCCGTGGATATTCAGTCAGGTCGTACGCACCAGAAGCAGGGAACTTTTCATACTCACCATCATCTTTATTGGTTTTGGCACCGCATGGATTACTGCTCAGGCAGGCCTATCTCTTGCTTTGGGAGCCTTTATAGCGGGACTGGCTATTTCCGAATCGGAATACAGCCACCAAGTGATGGGAGACATTATCCCCTTCAGGGATACATTCATCAGCCTCTTTTTTATCTCTGTCGGTATGCTCCTCAATCCTGCAACAATCCTTTCCCATCCTCTTACCATTGTTGCCATTGTAGCGATAATCATTGTTATCAAATTCGTAGTATCGACGGGAGCCATCCTGGTGCTGAAGTTCCCGGTAAGAGTAGCCTTAACCAGCGGTCTCATCCTGGCACAGGTTGGAGAATTTGCCTTTGTACTTTCCCATTCAGGAATGAAGTACGGACTCCTTACAGAAACAACCTACCAGATATTTCTAGCCTCATCAATCGCCACCATGGCGCTTACACCGCTTTATCTCAAGATAGCGCATCCTGTTGCAGAAAAAATGTCATCAATACTTCCCCGCCTGCTTCCGGCTTTCCTGCTCAAAGGCACCAGAACCACAGGTGTAAACCATGTCCGTTTTCCCATGGAGGGTCATGTGATAATTGTCGGATACGGGGAGAACGGGAAGAATGTAGCTCGGGTGCTCACCGGGAACGGAATACCGTATCTTGCCATTGAAGCAAATCATCTAACTGTAAGGAGCGAGAGGAAGAAGGGAGTTAAAATCATCTTCGGCGATGCCTCCAGACCTGAAATTCTGGAACATTCACTTATCTATAAGTCTCGTATCATGGTTGTCGCCATCTCGGATGCCGCAGCAACAAGACGCATCGTGTCTCAGGCAAGGAGCATGAACAAGAACATTCATCTGATCGTAAGAACCCGATATATTATTGAGATGGAACCTTTGTACGCCCTTGGGGCAAATGAAGTTATTCCTGAGGAATTTGAGACATCCATCGAAATATTTTCTCGGGTGCTGAGAAACTATCTTGTGCCGCATGATCGGATAGAGGAATGTATCGGCGAGATTCGTAAGGATTCGTACCAGATGTTCCGCTCCATGAGCAGACGCAACAGTCATGCCGTCGGTATTTCAAGCTACTTGGCAGGAACAGAACTGATGACCTGCAGGGTTCAAAAGGATTCTGCTGCCGATGGTTCAGTTCTCCGCGATGGACTTGTAAGGGGAAGGTCCGGAGCGACCATATTGGTGATAAAGAGGGGAAATGAGATAATATCAAACCCGGATCCCATGTGGGAACTGCATCCGGATGATATAGTGCTGCTTCTGGGAAACCCTCAGCAACTTTCAATTGCGTCAGCGCTTTTCGAACCTACCCTTTGAATAGTAGAAGATATCCGGTCGACAAACATATTTTAGCCCAACACTTATCCAAGATTTTCCTTCCACGTGGTAAGGCCGCGCATAATCATTTCTATGGCAAATGTCCCGACCACAAGCGCCGTAACACGCCCGGCTATATCATAGTATCGTTGCACGAGATCTTCATTGCGTGCCATGACATAATCGTGGATATATTTGAGAATAATCATCAGACTCACACTGGCCAAAACTGCAAGTGTTATGGAAAGCACCGCATATACGGGTGTCAGGCGTTTGCCCACCACGATGCTGGCACCAATAGTTCCCGGACCGATCATGAGAGGCATGGCGATTGAACCGGCAATATGTTGCGATTCGCCCCGCAAACCTTTTATGGCGGCGTTTCCTTCGAATACAAACCGGAGAGCAATCATCAGAAAAACAATACCGCCAAACACCTGAAATGAAGCAAATTCGGCTTGCAGAAGGACACGAAACAGAAAATCCCCCAATAGTGCCGAGGTAGAAAATACGATGATGCTGATGACGCCGGCCCGTAAAACTACGTTGCGAAAGGTAGTAATGGGCAGCTTATCAAACACATCAATCATATACACAACCAATAGAAATGGGTTCAGCAGCATGAACAATAATGTCGTAGCTCGGATGATATCCAATATAATCCCTCGTTCTTTTATGTATGCAACTCTCTATTTGTCCTGCTTTGAAGTCATCTTTAAAACGCAGAGAGTTAAGTAGAAGCGCCTTTTTTTCACTCCTCCTGCTTTTTAAGATGGACCGTCCGGATCGGGAAAGGTATTTCAATCCCCTCATCACGATAGCGGCGATGCAGGCGTTTCACAAACTCGTGCTTGACAAGATATTGGTCTACGTACTCCTTGCAGCGCAGGATCACCGTGAAGTTGATACTGGAGTCGGCGAAGGTATGATAGCGGATGAACGGTTCAAAACCTTTGAGCCCTCCCTGTACCTCCTGTAACGACTCCTTAGCCACTTCAATGGTTATCTGCTCTACCTTCTCAAGGTCGCTGTCATAACTCACCCCAACCTGAACAAGTACGCCCATCTCTGTCTCTGGAAGCTGAAAATTGGTTACAATGGCTCCAGCAAGCTTGGAATTGGGGATAAGTACCAGATTGTTTGCAAGGGCACGGATCAGTGTATTACGCCAGGTGATATCGGTGACATACCCCTCCTCACCACCACTTAAACAGATATAATCTCCCTGGCGAATCTGCCTGGTGGCGATAATCTGCAGTCCGGAGAATATGTTGGATAACGTGTCCTGGAGTGCCAGAGCCACGGCAAGGCCACCAACGCCGAGTGCAGTCAACATCGGCGTAATGGAGATACCAAGTGATTGCAGGATTATCAGTATACCAATGGAAAAAGCGGTGACCTTGGCCAGATTGGTGAAAATCGAGGGTGATGGGAGCACGGCTTTTTTGGCGTAGTGCAATACGAAGCCGGAGGCCAGGCGCATCATGAGAATGGTACCGAGCAGCAGAAAAGCAACGAGAATCAGCTTTCCGGCAATGTCATGTGCTCGGTCAGTAAAGGGAAGGCGCAGTAATGCCCCATAGATACCTGCAAGGAGACAGGAATAGAATGTGAGTCCCTTTAGAGAGTTAATGACGATATCATCACCCTCCCATGGAGTGTGACGCGTCAAGGTTTCCAATCGACGCAGCACAAACCTTTCCAAGACAAGACCAATGACAGCGCTCACGATTAAGAAGCCGCCCGCAGTAAACAGCATTTCCAGTGTAAAAAGTTTTACTATTTCTTGAGTACGAATCCACATTGTGTATGAGCCTTTATTACACTAAATTAAATTACATGATCGGTTCAATATTTGATTAGGACAATGTCTTGTACCAGACATTCATGCTTTCAAGGCTGCCAAAAATATTGGTGTTATTAGTGAGTGTACCACCGAATCGATAACCATTTCGGGCAAAGGTGATATTCATGCCAAATGAGTAAGCTCGGGCTATGGTATAAAGCGATCTGATGCCTCGGGATAGCATCACCTCTTCCATCTGCAGCAGGAGATGAAGTGCAAGACTCAGGCTGCGAAATTCCGGCAGAGTTGCAAAATCAGTCATCTCTGCCGAGAACGTTGAGAGGTCAATCTCCGCAGATGAGAGCGCAGCAATTTTTTCTTCCTTCCAGACTCCAAAAAAAACCGTGTTGCCAGACATGGCAGTCCTCAGGAAGTCCGGTTCCTGAATCGGAAACGGGTAAGTAGCAAAAACCTCACGATAAACGGCCGCCATACCAGCCACATCTTCTTCCCGAGCAACCCGAACGCCAAAACATTCTGGAAGTTTTGGTGGCTGGTAAGCGGGTTCTTGTTCCTTGGAAGCTGCCAGAATTTCCTGCACAAGTTGTGGTTGCGGCTCCACCCTGCGGGCTGCGGTGAAATACTTTCCCATAAAACAGGCTGCAACACCATCGGGGAAAAAGGCCGGAATTGAGGCCTCCGGTTCATACCCTGCAGCAACAAAACTGTCTATGTTCCACCTCGGAACCTTGGCAAAAATTTTTGAATAGCCGCGTAAGGAGGCAAGCTGGTCGAGTCGATCAATAATTTTCTCTGCGTCGTCCTCATGAAGCTTCATCAGATAGACGCGGTCATTGTCGTGTCCATGATGAATTACTGATTTGCCTATAGTTTCGATTGCATCACTCATTATTCCTCCGTTTCATTCGGTGGTTATCCTCCGGAGTAAGCGAGATATCTTCTTCAAAGTCCGACAGAAGCCGCTCGATACCAACAGCTGCATACTCCTCGGTTCCTTCTATGTTCAGTTCGAGACGACACTCGGAACAGTTACGGTCACAAAAGATCGGCTGGTAATTGTCCGGTTCCTGATAGGTAGTGATCACCCCTTCATAGTTTCGCAGGACCACCTTATAGTAGCGAGGGTAATCAGATAATTGGGCATGACCGGGATCTTGCCGCCACCGCCCGGTGCGTCAATAACGTAAGTCGGGACGGCGAAACCACTGGTGTGACCGATAAGACTTTCCATTATCTCCATTCCCTTCCCCACCGGGGTACGGAAGTGGGAAAGCCCTTCCGAAAGGTCGCACTGGTAGAGATAGTAGGGACGGACCCGGTTCTCCACCAGCCGTTGCACCAGCGCCTTAATAATCATGGGACAGTCATTTACTCCGGCCAGCAGAACAGTCTGGTTACCCAGAGGGATGCCGGCATTGGCCAACCGTGAGAGCGCCTCTTTCGCCGAACTTGTGATTTCCCGGGGATGGTTGAAGTGAGTATTCAGCCACAGTGGATGGTGTTTCTTGAGAACCTCTATCAGGTTATCGGTAATGCGATATGGAAGAACTACCGGCATGCGGCTGCCGATGCGGA
>JAQUCQ010000122.1 GCA_028686145.1 Desulfuromonadaceae bacterium
GATGATCTTTCTGTTCGGTGGCATGTTTTTCCGCTTCCGTAAGCTGAGCGTCATGACGCCGACTGACAGAGAATGGCTGAGTCACGTTCGCGAGATAGTAAATGGCAACGAGCGGAACCTGCCGGAAGCTGGCAAACTAAACGGCGGCCAGAAACTGATGTTCTGGTCGCTGGTGACCTGTATGGTGCTGCTCATCCTGTCCGGCATTGTTATCTGGAGAGCCTATTTCGCGTATTTGTTCCCGATCGGCGTGGTTCGCTTAGCCGCCGTCGTGCACTCGTTAGCAGGAGTAATAATGATCGCCCTGATCATGGGACATATTTACATGGCTATCTGGACCAAGGAGAGTATCGGCGCCATGCTGTATGGCCGGGTACGGCGAGCTTGGGCAAAGCAACATCACCCGGCCTGGTACCGGGAGATAACCGGAGGAGATAAATGAATACCGAAACCCGCATCTTGGAACCGGGGCAGATAGAAGCGCCGGTTGGGGAGATTCATTTTCTTTATCTACCCGGCCGGGATCTGTTCAACTGTCGCGCCGAGCGGTTTCGGCACCTTTCCCCTGATCATCCCTTGGGAGAGTATCTGGACTTTCTGGCTCTGCTTGCCAAAGCACAGCAAAATGCTCTGGACCTATTCCCCTCACTGCCTCTGCCTGATCCTAATGAACAGGCTCTGTGCCGAGAACATAGTATGCCGCTACTGGCTGCCCGGTCATGGACCCGAGACCCCGCGTGGCGTGAGGGGCTGACTATGATTTTACAGCAGATGGAAGATACTGTTCTTCCGCCACCCGCTTATAGGACTATTGATAATTTGTTGCAGGCAAGTGCAATAGGATTAGAAAAGATGGGACAGTATTCTGACAGGAGCTCTGGACAACATTTCCCCACAGGAATTGCCGTTCATCTCTGCAGCCTTGCAAGTTTACTGGGTACAGATGGCGTCAGTCTTGGGAGAGAAGGCATTTGGACGTCTGGAACACGGCGGCATATGCCCGGTGTGTGGATCTCTCCCGATTGCCGGTATCGTCCGCAGTGGAGGGGCAGGGATGGGACTGCGATACCTCAACTGCTCCCTCTGCGCCTCACAATGGCACATGGTACGGATCAAGTGCAGCAACTGTGAATCCACCCATGGCATCGACCACTTCATCCTGGAAGGCTCGAACGGCGCTGTTAAGGCTGAAAGCTGCGAAGACTGCAACAGCTACCTTAAACTGATGTACCTGGAGAAAGATAGCCAGATGGAGGCAATGACTGACGATCTGGCTACCCTGACACTGGACATGCTGATGGACAAGGACGGCAAGTCCCGAAGAGGTCCCAATCTTTTTTTTCATCCCGGCAGCAGATAATAGAGTTTAGCGCAACGATACTCATGCCATTTCAGGAGTACCAAAACGTAGCGACTCTGCGGAGCATTGAGAACGGTTTTGCGGTTACGTGACCACCTCGACACGAAGTGGCTGGAGAGTTTCGAGATGTATGTCACGTTGCGGAAATGCAATGGAAATATTCTCTTCAGCGAAGCGCTGTTCTATCATGACTTGCCGACCGTGACTCCCCGTGACGTGATAACCTTCTGTCCCGCAACTTCCACAGTGTCCTCGACGGCGAACAACTCGAAACGCCACACATGCTGAAAAATATCGGCAAAAATTCCGGCTCCGTTTTTAATCCTGGTCGCAAGGCCTGCAGCCACCATGGCAAGAGGCCCGGAAGATGGAGCATGCCGCCATAGCATAGCCCCCCATCACCAACGCGAGGGTTATAATCACCTCCAGCTGATAATCATCGTCACGTTTTAGCATCAATTATGTCCGCTGTGGCTCCGCAGTCAGAGCATCGTTGACGATCATCTGCGCTTCCTCCTGGATACGGCGCAGATGATCAGCTCCACGGAAGCTCTCCGCATAAATCTTGTAGATACTTTCTGTCCCTGACGGTCGCGCGGCGAACCATCCGTTTTCGGCTATTACTTTTACCCCTCCGATGGGCGCTCCGTTGCCAAGCGCGTGGGTGAGGACAGTCTGGATTTTTTCGCCCGCCAGTTCGGTGGACGTAACCTGCCGGGGAGAAAGTTTCGCCAACAGTTCCTTTTGCTCCGGTGTGGCCGGTGCCTCAACCCGATCATAGACCGGCTCACCGAACTCGCGCGTGAGCTCGCGGTAGATTTCACCGGGGTCGCGACCCATCCGGGCGGTGATTTCCGCCGCCAGTAAAGCCGGAACAAAGCCATCCTTATCAGTTGTCCAGACGCTGCCATCCATACGGGCGAAAGAAGCTCCTGCGCTTTCTTCGCCTCCGAAGCCAAGCGAGCCATCGCGCAAGCCATCAACAAACCACTTGAAGCCGACCGGCACCTCATAGAGCTTCCTGCCAAGTTTCGCGGCAACCATATCAATCATCCGGCTGCTCACCACCGTCTTGCCGACCGCCGCTTCCGTGCGCCACTCTGGTCGATGTTGAAAGAGATAGAAGATGGCGACGGAAAGGTAATGGTTGGGCGGAAGCAAGCCTTCGCTTCGAGTGACGATTCCATGCCGGTCATGGTCAGTATCGCATGCGAAAGAAAGATCAAAGTGATCCTTCATTCTGATCAATCGCTGCATCGCATAGGTTGAAGAAGGGTCCATCCGTATCTGACCATCCCAATCCACCGTCATGAAACGAAAGGTCGGATCGACGGTCTCACTGGCAACAGTGAGATTCAGACCGTAACGTTCAGCAATAGGACCCCAATAGTGGACTCCTGCGCCTCCGAGCGGATCGACTCCCAGCTTGATCTGTGCGTCCCGAATGACATCCATGTCGATTACATTGCCGAGGTCGCTGATATAGGCCGTGAGGTAGTCGTGACGATGTGTTGTGGTTGCGCGAAGAGCCTTCTCGTAAAAAATCCTTTTTACGCCTAAAAGTCCGTTTTCGATAAACTCGTTTGCCTTCGCCTCGATCCAGGCAGTGACGGCTGATTCAGCCGGCCCGCCGTGTGGCGGATTGTATTTGAAGCCGCCGTCATGGGGCGGATTGTGTGACGGGGTGATAACGATGCCATCGGCGAGTCCGGACGTGCGCCCCTGGTTGTAGGTGAGAATCGCGTGGGAAATGACAGGGGTTGGGGTATATTCATCCCTCTGTGAGATCATGACTTCCACCCCGTTTGCTGCCAGCACTTCCAGCGAACTGGCCAGTGCCGGTACCGAGAGCGCATGGGTGTCCATGCCCAGATACAGCGGGCCATCTATCTGCATCTGCTTCCGGTATAGGCAAATGGCCTGGCTGATGGCGAGAATATGCCATTCATTGAATGACGTATCAAAAGCGGAACCTCGATGCCCTGATGTGCCGAACGCCACCCGTTGCGCCGGGACCGAATGGTCAGGCACCTCTGTATAATAGGCCGAGACAAGCCTGGGTACGTTCACCAGCATTGATGAGTCTGCAGGTTTACCTGCAAAGGGGCTAACTGCCATGGCTTTTCACTCTCCTTTATTCCTCATTTTTTCCCCATGCCATGCTACCGAACGAGTCGCTCGAACTCGGGCACAAATAGTTCGTAATCCGTCTTTCCCAACTTCCCGCTGACGTTACGTGGGACCCATTGCCCGTTTCCTTTCGCTGGCGAGAGTCTATCAATCAGATGGTATATTCAACTCTTCGATTGCCGTACGGACCACTCCGGCGCTGGCATGGAGCGAATCCTCCTCACCACTGGGAAGAATCGGCGGGAAAACCGCCAGCACACCTTCCCCCCCTACCAGATGTGGAAGCGAAACAGTAATGTTGGCCGCTCCCCACATTTTGGAGATGGGGGTGCAGACGGTAAGAATTGCCCGTTGATCGTTCAGGATCACGTCAATAATCCGTGCCAGAGCGCTGCCGATCCCGTAATAGGTGGCCCCTTTTCCTTCGATGATGGAGTAGGCGGCCCGGCGCACATCATGGTCGATTTTCTGACGTTGATCGGCATCAAACTGAACGCCGCGCAAACGGCAGAAATCTTCCAAGGGTATTCCGCCCACTGTCACGATGGACCAAGTCAGCACCTCGGAATCTCCGTGCTCGCCCAGCACGTACCCGTGAATGTGCTGCGAGTCAACTCCGAGCTGGCATCCCAGGAGGGTGCGAAAGCGGGCGGTATCAAGCATGGTGCCAGAGCCGAGGATCCTGCTTGACGGAATACCATGTGCCATGGCGCAATGCGCCGCCAGATGGGTCATCACATCTACCGGGTTAGTGGCGACGACCAGTATGGCATCGGGTGCATTGGTAAGAACTTCCGGTACAACTTCGCGGAACACTGCGGCATTGCGTTGCAGAAGCTCCAACCGGCTCTCACCCGGTTTCTGATTGACACCAGCAGCAATTATGACTGCACGGCTCCCCTTCAGGTCGGCATAACTGCCGGCGGATATTTTTAAAGGATGGGCAAATGGGACGGCGTGGCAAAGATCATTAGCCTCGGCACGACTGCGGGTTTCATTCTTGTCAACCAGCACGATTTCGCGCCCGACCCCCTCCATTACCATGGCATAAGCCGCAGTCGATCCGACAAAACCACATCCGACGATACCGACTTTCATAAGGTACCTCCTTATACAGCTACAATTTCCGTTGCAGCGGGTTAGACTAAATCCATAACCACACCCTGCGGTACTGTGAAATTTCTATCCGGTTAACCTGTTTTCCCTATTCCAAAGGCTTTCGTCATGGCGCAGCAGAACCAGTTTCAACATCGCTTTTACTCCCCGGCTCTCCGACACTACGAACCTGCCGCAAATGAAACAGAAGAGGCTGGTCTGTCGATGTTTATATCTTCTTCGGAAAATCAGCTCCTCGCGAAACAGCCTCCCACGAAGAGAACTCCTTACTCAGGCTTTGGAGTTTTGCCGTTGCACCTTCATACGCAGCATTACCGAGAAGAAGATGATGTGGCGGATTTGGGGACTCTACCACCTGGAGAATTGCCTGTGCCGCGCGCACCGGATCTCCTGCTTGTTTGCCTGATATTGCGCGCACATTACTTCGCCAGGCACCCGCCGTTGTCGCGTAATCGACAATAAGCTGTTTACTTTCGTTTGCCGAGCGCCCGGCCCAATCGGTGCGGAATCCACTCGGTTCGACCAACATCACTTTGATACCAAGAGGTTCCACTTCCTGCCAGAGTGCTTCAGACAAACCTTCTACCGCAAATTTAGTCGCGTTGTAGAAGCCGAGTGCCGGAAATGAACAAAGTCCGCCGATGGATGAAAAATTGACGATGAATCCGTTGCGCTGTTTGCGCATTCCCGGCAAAACCGCTTGAATCATCCGGCTCAAACCAAATACGTTGATCTCGAACATTCGGCGCACCTGATCCTCTTCACTCTCTTCAACGGCCCCAAAGTAGCCGATACCCGCGTTATTCACGAGTACGTCAATGCGACCGAACTTTTCTTCGGCCGTTTTGACGGCCTCATCTATCTGATCCTGATCCGTGACGTCCAGTTTGAGTACCAAGGAATTTCTCACCCTGGCAAGGTCGCTTACATCATCAGGATTCCGCGCAGTCACGACTGTGGTATAGCCGCGCTCAAGCAAGTGCATGGCAAGCTCACGACCGAAACCGGTCGAACAGCCTGTGATAAACCACACAGGCATTTCATTTTTTGTTGATTCACTCTCAGTCTTTGACATAGTTGCATCTCCTTTGAATGTAGTCGTGGATATTCACGATTCAACGCACTGTTTTCTGATGTTTGTTATCTTTTTTTCTGGCAACCGCTTAAGATGGGAACGTCTCATATGGCGAGAAAACAGGACAGACTATTTTATTTCCCCGAGTTTCTCAAAAACCTTCATCAGTTCAATGGGAAGCGGGAAAATAATGGTGCTGTTCTTTTCCACTGCAATCTCGGTGAGCGTCTGCAGGTAGCGCATCTGCATGGCGGCCGGGTTCTGACTAAGGGTGTTGGCGGCTTCCAGCAACTGGCGACTGGCCAGGAGTTCGCCTTCGGCAGCAATAACCTTGGCTCGCTTTTCACGTTCGGCTTCAGCCTGTTTCCCCATGGCGCGCTGAATCTGTTCTGGAAGGTCAACACTCTTGAGCTCAACGGCGGAGACCTGGATGCCCCATGGTTCGGTGGAGAAATCAATAATCTCCCGGAGTCTCAGGCTGAGCTTCTCGCGATCAGCCAGCAGTTCGTCCAGCGTCACCTCTCCGAGAATTGATCGTAGCGTAGTTTGCGCAATCTGACTTGTGGCATAGTTGTAGTTCTCCACGCCGAGAATGGCTTGTTTGGCATCCATTACCTTGAAGTAGACGACGGCACTGACCTTCAGACTTACGTTGTCGCGCGTGATGATGTCCTGACTCGGCACATCCAGCACCACAGTGCGGAGACTTTGGTTCCCATGATTTACCTGCGCTTTCCAGTACCGGATTTCCCCTTCTCAAAGCTGGGTAGAATCGCCTTGAAAAATGCATTCTTGAAAAGCTCCACGACAATCTGCAGGGAGCTTGTTTCAGGGTTTCCCACCGGCCCCTTGATATCTACCCTGGTGGCGACCTCCTGATGTGACCTGTTTTCGAGAATTTTGGAGACTCCACCAACCAGCATCTCGTACATTTGATGGGGCACTCCCCTGCCCTTATCTTTTTGTGAGTCATACACATCCATATCCCTGATGAACGGTTTCATATAACCGGAAATAGTACCATTTTTAACATGTAACTCTGTAATGAGAGAGAATACTCCGGCAGATACATCAAAATCACCGTAGGAAAGCAGCACGTCGTTCATCGCCGTCATTTGGCTATCATCGATTTTAACGTAAAGGTCGAGATAAGATCCCGCCTTCTCCGGCCTGAAAGCAGCAGATGCCGTTGTTATCCCACTTCCCATAAATTTTGCTTTAAGTTCCACCTGCGCAGTACCATGAGATGATTGATTGGAAAAATTCTTCGCTTGGAGATCGGCATCGGAGAAGAAAATACGGTACGGTTTGCGTGCAGCCTTATTCACTATCCCGATGGTGCATCCGGTCAGGCTCACCTGATCGGCGATTAACAGAATACCGGGTTTGTCGACCAGCTCCCTCGCTTTCTTTTCTGCCATGAGCGCGCGTTTTTTTTCAACACCGGCAGTCAGCTGCGAATGTATGTAGTCAATGTTCATCCGCTGGATTTCCAGGTTTTTCAGGTGAGCAATTTTTACCGTTGGCGCAAACTCGGCGTCGCCGGATGCACTGAGCTGACCTCCATGAATGGAGAAGTTCAAGCCTGGGATAGCCGTATTAAAATAATCAACCGGAACTTTTTCCAGCTTGATTTGCCCTTTTATGCCCGGAAACGGCTTGGCGAGAAAATTTGCAGCACCGTCGATACTGCCCTGCCCGGTGCCAAAGATTGCCGTATCAAGATGGAACGAGGAGGGATAAACCTGATCCGGCAGATGGATGTTGCGGATATTTTTAGCCTGGAGGTTAAAATGGCTCAGAATGAGCGGTCTCTTCTGGTCAGTGCCGATATAGACAATGTCGGCGTTGTAGATTTTCAAAGAGTTTATTTTGAGCGGATAGATATCCTCCACCGCCTGTTGCCAGCCGCGCTCCTTGATTGGGACAGTGCTGTCCACTTCACTGCGCAGCTGCAGCAGGTTGATGTTAATTTTCGGCTCGATCAGCTTAAATTCGGCGACGAGCTTGCCTGCGAGGATCCCGCTCCAGTTGACACTGGCTTTGAGAAGAGGAAATGAAACGACAGGATGATCGGGATGGGCCTGCTGAATAACGGTCATTTTTTTTAAGGAGATGGACAGGTCCAGCAACTGGACATGCAACGACGGTAAACGGACAGTGTACCCTTTAAGGTCACGGTTCAAATTTGTCTCTGTAATTCTGCGCAGAGGTTCATCGAGAAGAAAAGATGCCAAAAAGAGAACAACAGCAACGGCGGCCGGGATACCAAAAACCCAACGGAGCGCCTTGGAGCCGAGAACTCTTTTAAATCTGGACTTTTCTCCTTCATTCTCCGCCATAATTCACTCTTCTCAGTCAGGAATATTTGCTCCCGCTACGGATCATTGGCATATTACATAGCCACTTTCTCCCCGATTTCCATTTACCTCTGATCTGTCGTTCCTTGGACCAGGCAGACGAACATTGTTAGTAACGATCACCACGATCGTCATGTCGGTCTCTGTGATTATCACCATAACCTCTTTCATGAGATCTTCCACGATAATTGCCGTCGTCTACCGGTACCAAGAGACAACCCGACAACGTCGAGATTGCCAAAAACAGAAGTGTCATACTAATAAATAGTGATCTTTTCATATGCCACACCTTCCTTTCCTGCTAATGAATATCCTACGACTTTATTATACCATCATTCTGAAGAAATTAGTCCCTCGTGCGGGTACGGGTCACCCCGGTCAGAATTGCGACGCCGATAAATATGACAACGGTAATCATTATATAGAGTGTGCTTACCTTTGCGACAACAAGTGCCCAGGCAATGCCGCCGATTATAAAAGCAAATCCGATGAGATAAATTATTAAGGACATTTCGTTGCCTCCCGGCTGGATTCAGCTTCTGTTGGTTCGTAATCTACCGTTATTTTCATACTGTGATGGGATATTACGCAACTAACATGCCAGATACAGATTTGAAAAAGATGGGGAGTCAATAGTCTGATTATATAATAGTTTAAATCAGGATAGTTGTACGGTGGAGGGGATCTTTGTAACGAGCATTCGATCTATTTATTACGCTACCGTCATATATGACGGAAACCATAGACGCTTTTCGGTAAAACGCTAATCGAAACTTCAGACAATAGGGGTCACATCAGAATTCGGATTATAAAACACGCTAAGGATTTAGTAGCGGTCGCATGA
>JAQUCQ010000003.1:0-1009 GCA_028686145.1 Desulfuromonadaceae bacterium
CACCAACCGCTAGGTCCAGCACATTCCCCTTCATGATAAAGGTCTTAAATTCCTGCAGCATGGCAACCTCCTCTAAATGTAGTCTACTCGTCCCGACCGATCACAAATGTTGAGCCGCCCGTGAGCGCAATGGTGTCACCGGGATACAGCTTGCGTCCCCGTCGGTTTTCCACCTCGCCGTTCACCTTAACCAGACTTTCTTGTATAACAATTTTGGCCTCGCCACCGCTCATGACCAGATTGGCAAGTTTCAGAAAGCTGTCCAGCTTGATGTAGTCGGTATCGATTGCAATTTTTTCAGACATGGGAGACCTTTCTGTCCAGACTGCGGTATTGGATCGCCTCGGCCAGATGTTGGTCCCGGATAGCGTCTGAACCTGCCAGGTCGGCAATGGTGCGAGCAACCTTGAGAATTCGGGAATAGCTACGGGCCGAGAAGCCCAGTTTATCACCAGCCAGTTCCAGCATCCGGTGGCCGGCAGCATCAAGCTCGCAATGCTTCTTGATCAGGCGGGCGTTCATCTGGGCATTGCAGTGTACTTTGGTGCCCTTGAACCGCTCCTGCTGCACCAGCCGCGCCTGTATCACCCGGTTGGCAATGCTTGAGGATGATTCTGTTTCGCGTGTGTCAGATAGGTCGCGGTAGGCCACGGCAGGTACTTCTACATGTAGATCAATCCGGTCCAGTAAAGGGCCGGAGATGCGGGAACGGTAACGCTTAATAGCAATGGGGGTGCAGGTGCAGGCGTGGGTAGGGTCGCCCAGATAGCCGCAGGGGCATTCCTGCACGGATAATTGCATAGTTTTGTACAAAACCTTGTCCATAGCCGCAGATAATAAGCGGATACATTACCCTCGTCAACCAATGACGTTGGGTGAACATGTAAGGAAAGCCAGAATTGATAAAAACCAGTATCAAAAACAGGCTGCGGCAGAAATTGGAGTCAGTACCGATAGCCTTTGTTACTGGGAAAACGGTAGGACACAGCCAGAGATTAGATACTACCCA
>JAQUCQ010000003.1:1019-35500 GCA_028686145.1 Desulfuromonadaceae bacterium
ACGGATAATTGCATAGTTTTGTATAAAACCCCATTCATAACTGCAGATGATAACCGCAAGGGATACCCCCGTCAACCTACAACACTTGGGGAGCATATCAGAAAAGCACGCATGGACAGGGGAGAGTTGCAAAAAGATGTTGCTGAACAAATTGGAGTTTCAAAGGACACTATTTGCTACTGGGAAAATGGCAGGGTAGAACCCGAAATACGATACCATCCTGCCATTATAGATTATCTTGGATATAATCCCTTCCCTGAGCCGGAGGATACAATCAAACGGCTTGAATGGTTCAAAATGACAAACGGGCTGGCATTTGAAGGGCTGGCAGCAAAAACAGGAATACATTCACAGCAACTGCAGGCATGGATTAGCGGTTCAAAGACGCCAATTGATAGAAGCATAAGAAAAATAGAAAACATGTTAAGCAAAACTCACTTAATCACTTAGTGGTTTGCTGTCCTTTCAATATTTTTCCATGTCAAGAGCATCTCGGGACTTCCAAAATATACTTCTGAATTTATTTAATGCATTTTTTAGATAGACTTCAACGCAACTATAATCTCTACTATATCTTCCAGATTTATAATTAATTACCCATTTACCTGAATATTTCTTTAACTCACCTGATATTCTTGCTGGTTTAAATCCTGTAAGAGTGGGATGCCCTTTGTCTTCCCCTATAAGCAGAGCACCATTACTTGATATAGCCCATATCAGGCTTAAATTTAACTGCTCAGGATAAATTTCATCTAAATCATCATCTACAGCATCATAAAAAACTCTAACTGAATTGTTTTCTTGTATGTAACCATTAATACACTCTTCTTTATTTATGTACTTTGGGGCTCTTAAGTCTCCATAAGTGGTACTCAGGTAGTCTGCATAATTATCTTTAGATTTTTTGAAGTTCTTCAATAATGAGCTAAAGAAGTTTTTTGAATGTTGTTCTGTTATAGATATGTTTGATTCAACACACTTGTTAATTATACTCAAAGGAAATTTTGAACTTTCGCCATTCTCAATATATAACCATGAAACAGCGTTTCCCTGAGGTATGTCCGTTGCATCGAATAAAATCTTAAATGCAGGTATGCCGTTGACTTGAAAACTTGCAACCCACTGGAATCGTGCAAAACTATGAGTTAATAGTTGTGCTTTCTTTAGTTGAGCAATCTCAATGTCACAGTTTGCTAAGCTTACATCAGATTCAAATATAGTATTCTTTAGTTCAGAAATTCCGCACAACTTGAGGTTAAAAGAATAGTATTTATCTAATTCCTCTTTACTAATTTGTGTATCCGTCTTTAAGTGCCATTTTTTGCATTCCGTCAGCAATAATTGACATGTATTTCTTGGTAACTCATAGGAGATACGCACCTTCTTATGTGTAGGAACTATTAGAGTTTGAGGCATCAAGAATTCATGAGGCTCTTCCCAATTTCCGTTGTCATCTTTCCTCTGCAAAGTTAGTTCGCACTTTTTACCAACTTCTGTTATCACTGCTTTTGCAAATGGACCGAGGCGGTCATCGTGTACGTACAATACATTATGAACATCTTTTTCAGCGTAGCCCAATATTGTAACAGCATGCCCGCCACTCTCTTCGCCTTGCTTGCGAATAACTACGCCTAAAATTAACGGTATATTGCTATCAATGTGATATTTAACTGTATCAAAAAGCCTCTTTGCACTCACCTCATTCAGTGACTCATTATGATACTTTAGTCCTTCTGCATCAAGAGCGCGAAGAATTTGCTTATTTGTCAAGCCGTCATTTGGAAAACGATTACTCGAACCGTCTATATGATTAATTGCGTTTGTAGTAATTTCGCTGCAAGCAGGAATTTGTCGGACAGATTTCTCTTGGCTTCCATGAAGGGCAGTCCAAATGGCTGTAGTGGCGCAAGCTGATACGACTGTATCTTGCTCTTGAAACGCGACGGTATCAATGTTTAGCTTAATTCCAAAGAGATTTACATCGTAGCGCTTAAAAAGGAACTTATTGCCGGGTTCATTAACCCCAAGAGAGGAATATTGCTTTAAGCAGGTTTTGCCAATAAAGGTCTGTGAGAGGGGTTTAATAACAATAAATCCAAGGTAGGATTCAACGATTGACATGCACTCTTCAGAGGAGGGACTTGTTTTTAATGCTTTATCAAGTGTTGTGTGGTCAATTTTGCTATTAAAAAAGTGCAGTCTTGCACACTTATGACCGCCGTTGTTGAAACATTTGACATAGTACCTTGAATAATCTTCAAGATAATCTTTATCAATATATTCTCTCTCAAGCAATACAGACTTCGCACCTAAATCTTTTAGATAGTGGAAGAGATATACAAGCTGAGTTTTCTTAAAGATGTCGGGAAAGTCAGAGCCAAAACATTCTTTGACTAAATTACTTACGGTAGGTCTACTAAACTCACAGACTAAGTATGGAATCATTCGGTAGACCTGACGTATAGTCTACTTTAAAGGCAGTAAGAGCGGGAAAGGAAGGCTTCGTCAATAATTCTACTACGTGATTCAAGTTCAAAGTTAACTTCAGCATCTTCTAAACGTGCCTCAACTTCTTGCCTAAATTCATCATTACTTATCCCTTCAAACGCTGCAACCAATTCATCAATTGACATTAGATTGGACTCCGTTCGTAGAGATTACTCGCCCAGAATGAACGAGCTACATTACTTAGAGCGTCCGGGTTTGTCAAGTTCATTATGAATTATGCCAGATGCTTTTAGCATACAGCATGTATTTGGGTTTAGCTACTGTTTGTCTTTTCTTCTTGTGTTTGTATAAATTGCTAATAGGCTGATATTACTCCTGTAATACAAAAATAAGAGTTCCCATCTAAGGTAAAGAGAGTTATAATTTCCTCAGCAATAACGAGGAGATATCTTATGGCAAAGGCGATGAAAGTCTCGGCAGGCAAAGCCGGACAGTATTACTATGAGAAAGACCCAATCTGTGCCAAAGAAGGACTTGGTAGTAATCTTACTTGGTTCGGAACAGGAGCTGAGACTCTCGGTTTATCTGGCAAGCTACACGAAGCAAACGGGCTGGAATCCTTTACCAACCTTCTTTATGGCTTGACCCCTGACGGCAGCTCCCGTCTTGTCGGGCATGAGACCGGCGCAAAATCCCACGACAAGAATTCCGCAACCGATATTCCTCTCACGCTTTCAAAATCTTTTGGGATTGTTGCATTGGAAGACCCGCAGGCACGGGAAGCAATCAGCCGTGTATTCCATAATGTAGCTGAACGCATTGAAGACCACGTTTTCGGTAGACAGACTGTTGATGGGGAGACCAGTCAGGTCAAGGGACAAATGATAGCTGTGCTTGCAGAACATTCTGTATCACGGGCAGGCGACACCCACCCACACGGACATTTGGTTATCATGAACAATGTAATCAGACCTGACGGAACCCACAGCACTTTAGAAAATTTCGAGCTGATGAAAGCCCAGAGTAGTATTCAACAGGATTTGTATAACGAAGTGGCACGGGAATTTAAGTCCCTCGGTTATGCAATTGAAACCAGCAAGGTCGGAAACCATGTAATTCCAGAGGTCGCTGGCATTGATAAGGAGACCAGAGACCTTTTCTCAAAACGCCACCACGAAATCAAAAATGCATCAGAATTGAAGGAAAGCCTGCGTGAGCGTATGCCGAACGCAAGCGATATCAGGATAGATAACCTTGCCCAGTTGCTAACCAAAAATGCCAAAGACCAAAACCTGACTGAACGGGAGGTTGTTGATTCCCATAGAGAGCAAGTTTCTGCTGCCGGTAAAAGCTTACCAGTAATGATTAGCGAAGCAAAGGCAATGGGGCAGTCAGCAACACATGAGCAACACACAGCAGACGATTACGTCAGATTCGCAATTCAGGACGAGCAAGAAAAAGAAAGCGTCTTCTCCTCTCGGTCAATCATAAACAGCGCAATCCGTCTCGGCTGTGGCGACGTAATCCGGTCAGAAGTTGAAGAAGCATTTAATAAAGCGGTTCAATCCGGGGAACTGGTCAAACTCGGCAGAGACAGCCGAGGGAATGAAGCCTTCTCAACCCCTCAAATGATTGCCATTGAAAAACAGATTGCCGTGGCAACCGTTGACGAGGCAAACAAGTTTTCCCCACTCCTCACACCAGAGCAGACTGAAAAGGCTATTCAAACCTTTCAAGCTGAAAAAGGCTGGCAGGTATCTGCAGGACAACGGAATGCAATTGAGACTGTTCTGCAAAGTTCAGGTCGCCTTGCAATCATTCAGGGCGATGCAGGAGCCGGAAAATCCACAGCCTTTGAGTGTATCAACAATGCCCTTAAAGATATTCCGGGGCTGGAAGTAAAAGGACTAGGCTTTCAGGGTAAAGCTTCCGCCGAACTGGAACGCAGCAGCGGTATCGCATCGCAAACCGTTCATTCATTTCTTGCAGAAAAAAAAACTCCTTCCCATCCGAGACATCTCGCCAGCTTTGGGTCGTTGATGAAGCCTCCATGCTTGGCTCCGTTCAGCTTGGACAACTTTTGGAACGCGCTCAAGACCAAAACGCCCAAATAGTTCTGGTCGGCGATAGCAAACAGATTTCTGCCATCAATAGCGGCGACCACCACGGACGACTCCAGCAGTTTGAACTCGCCCAGACAGCACACATGACAGAAGTCAAACGTCAGAAATTTTATGACAAGGACGGCAACCAACTGCGTCCTGAGCGGGGAGATAATCTTGATAATGCAGTCAACCGTTATGCAGTGGAAATGGCTCAGGATTTAAAAATTGGAGACTTCAAATCCGCTTTTGAAAAACTTGAACAGGCTGGTCAAATCACAGAGTTTTCCGACCGGCAGGAGCGCCTTGATTATGTTGCACAAAGATATGTTGAGCACAACGACCAGCAGAACATTACAGTTATCACTGCTACCAATCGGGACAGGAAAGACGCAGTTGAACAAATCAGAGAATTACAGAAAGAGCATGGTCAAATCGGGCAGAGAGATTTCACCGTCAACGTCAATGACCCAGTCGCAACGTCTGGCGTGTTCCGCCGACTGGCGACCAGCTATGCAGTCGGTAATTTTGTCTCTCTCGGCAAAGACATTGGAGAGTTAAAAGCCGGTTCTGTTCTGCGAATTGCAGATATTGACCGTGCAAATAATCAGCTTGTCTTTGACTACTCTGACCCAGCTAACCGGCTCAAGTTTGAGTACTCCAATACAGATAAGATTGCGGAACTTTCCACCAGTGCAGAGACCGGTACTATCAGCCTGAAACAGAATGGTGCCAGCCTTGCCCAGTTTCAGCAAGTTGAGACCAATTTTTCCGAGGGTGAAAAAGTCATGTTCTTGAAAAATGACAACACCGAGTACGGCAAAGCCAACGGCATAAAAAACGGGGTGCAAGGCTACATTCAGGAAATAAATGAGTCTGGCATCGCAAGGATAAAACTTGAAAACGGCAAAGAGATTGAACAGCAGCTTGAAGGTGCATATCTCACCAACGGGCAGGCAATCACTATCAACAAATCACAGGGAATATCTGTTGAGCGCGCACTTGTTCTGACGCCAGCAGAAGGCGTCGGAGACCTGCTTAACTCCAAATCCGGCTACACGGCTTTGACCCGCCATGAAAAAGAGGTTGAGGTAATAACCGACAACAAAGAAGAGCTTCTGGAGGCGGTCAGCCGGAATGCAGAAAAGACCAGCACGCTGGATTACATGGACAAGGCTGAAATGCAGGAACTGCAATGCAGGGTACGGGAGAGTAGGCAGGAGCAGGAACCCCAAAATGAACTGACTGAAATAGCGGAACGGGTTTCGGAGGGCGGAGAGCAGGAACCAGATAATAAACAGCAGCTGACCGACAGAGACCAAGAGCCAAGCGAGAAAACAGCCATCAGTAAAGATGAACAAGAACAGGAACTAGAATTATCCAAATGACCAGATAACGAAAGGAGTAGCACACATGGCAAGTAAACTATCAATTGATGAACGGCGTCAAAAAATGTTGGCAGAGTTGAAGAAGCTGGAAGAGGAAGAGAGAAGAGAGCGCACCTCAAACCTGATTAAGCTGGGTAAGCAGACCGAGCTGCTTCTTAACGGCGTAATAGATTTTCCGGTTTTTATCAACGAGGCTGAGACTATCACCGGCTGGAAATTCAAAGGTCAATTACCACGTCAAAATCCGCAAATGCAGATTGCAGCTGCTATACCTGAGACGGTCCAATAATGTCAGTCAACCCGCGCACAAAAGGTGTGGTGTCCAAGCATGGACACCACAATCTGACCGAGGTTCCGGCAGAGTTCAGCTCACACGGTAAGGCGTTTGGTAGCTTGCAGGTTCATAAACAATCCACTTGGCTATCACCGCAAGCATTATCAGAATCTGCGTCGTCGTTCCCACCTTTTGGGCAAAGTCAAAAACGACGAAATATTAATGGCACTGCACGCAACTGGCTTGCTGTCCCGTGAGTGCCAACCAAAAATGTTATTTCTGCTTAACACTAAATGATTACCAGTAATAGGTATCCGTATTACCGGTATTACTGGCAAGGGGCAAACACCTATAACAACTTGATTCTTCTGTAATACAAGGAGGGCTACATGGCGAGAAAAATACCGGCGAAAATGACCCGCCACCTGAATATAAAATTGGATGAACAAACCTACGTCAGACTTGAACAGAATGCAAATTCCAAAGGCGTGTTTTTATCGGAAGCTGTCAGAGATTGTATCAACGGAAGCCACAACGAATTTGCCAATGACCTGCGTGTTCTCCATCTGGAAATGAAGGAGGTCCGCCTTCTGTTGCAGGACGTGCTCCCCCAACTTGCCACAAGAAAAGAAGCCCAGACCAACTTTGACGCTATCGGCAAGATTCTGGAAGTCATGCTCCAGAAGCAAACTCGCAACTAAGTGGAGCCGACACCATGAGCCGACTACAGGACATAGCAAACATGGCAACGGACCTTGCTGACAACTTGGAAACCAAATCTGCAACCGAACCGCTGCCGGAATCTCCACCACAGCAACCAGAAGATATAAAGGCACAAATTGAAAACCTGACAGAAGAGATTAAGGCAACCATCAGAAAACAGGTCGTTGACGAGACCAAGCCATTCTTTCTTGCCGTTCATTCTGCCACAACAGAACTCCGTCAGCTTACAGAATCAGCAAGGTCAAGTGCCAGCGGCTTGAAACATTATCTGCGGGTTGCCCTTGTTGCCAGCGTTGCGGGAGCCGCCTGTTTTTTCCTACTCAAAATCCAGTTAGGTCTCGGAGCAGATGCAGATTACGGACGGCGAGCACGGGCGGTCATTCAACAACTTGACCAGAAAAACCGTCAGATACTTGAACAGCTCATAGCAGGAGCAGGAAGATAGAACATGGGAGAACGAAACCGTCTCAGCGGAACCTTATCAATTCAGAACCGTCTAAATCAGATAATCGCAGCAATCAGGTTTTGGAAACCGTGGATAATCTCAATCGTGGTTAGCGGCTATCTTGCAGGATTTTGGTGGATTATCAATCAGCAGTCATTAACAACTGTCTGGTTTTATATCCGTTTCCGGGCACAATCATTTTCAAATTCTCTTGCCCAGAAATATCCAGAATATTCCGCCAAACTTTCAGGACTTGCTGACCTTCTGGCACCGACACAAGCAGTTCAGAACTTCATTGAAAACGGCGGAACCGAGAGCGAACTTCAAGCATTGATAACAAATATTGACCAGTATTTATTTCGCCTTCACATGGCAACTGTTGTGGCATTTATAGCCCTCTGTGTCCTTGCATATATATATGCACGTTGGGAGGCAAAAGAGCAGACCGAGGACAAATTTATCAGGGGAGCACGGCTGTTATCAGCCAAGGAATTGACCCGTCTACTCAAGAAGGCATACGGCGAAGGCACTTTGAAAATCAGTAATGTAGTTATCCCCAAGAAGATTGAAAACCTGAGTTTCTTCGTTATCGGCAAACCCCAGCAGGGGAAAACCGTTCTTATCAACAGCATCCTGACCGAGATACAGCACAGGCAAGAACGGGCAGTCGTGTTTTGTGCAAAACGAGAGGATTTCGTTACCACCCACTATCGCCCCATGATTGATGGAATTTTCTGCCCACCAGACCTGCGAAGCCTAGGTTGGTCGTTGAAACATGACATCAAAACGATTGAAGATTTTTCGGTTCTCGCCAACGTTCTCTCCCCAAGCAACCCGCAGGCAAAAGACCCCATGTGGGACAAGGGAAAACGCATGGCGGTTGAAGCCTTGTTTAAGCATTGGTGGTTGGCAACGGACCGGAGCAACAGAGAACTAGGACGGATAGCCAAGTTATCTCACCCTGAGATGGCAAAAATCCTGAAAGACACCCCCGGCGTTGAGGATGCCCACGGACTTATTGCAAACACCAAAAGTCAGACCGCTTACAGTTTTTACGTCAATATCTTAACAGACCTCCAGCCATTACAGTTGTTGGCAAAGAATGACGGTGATTTCTCAATTACCCAATGGCTCCAGAGCGGAACCGGTTGTATTTTTCTCCCATGTTCCGACAGGCTGGAAGCCATGCTTGCCCCTATCTACGGTATGTTCATTGAGTTGGTGGCAATTAATCACATGGACCTGCCACAAGACCGCTTGCGTCGGATTTGGTATCTCATGGACGAGCTACCAGCAATCAGTAAAATATCCAAACTGCCCAGCCTTCTCAACAAAGGTCCAAGCTATGGGGTGGCGGCGGTTATCGGCAGTCAGTCAGTTGTTCAACTTGATTCTCGCTATGGTGAGCAGGACAGACGGGCAATACTAAACTCATGTGCAACAAGCGTTATCTATTGTGTTGAAGACGATAAAACCGCTGAAGAAATGAGTAAACGTATTGGTCAGTCGGAAACAGAAAAAGCGAAAGAGAACTTGTCAACAGCCAGCGTTGATAGCCGAGACGGGGTCACTGTGATGGCGGAGTATAAAAAGGATTACGTCATAAGCCCCGACCAGCTGAGAAACCTTTCAGCACTGACTTGTTATGTTCGTGTTGCGGGTTTCGGCACGGCGGATAAGATTAAAATAAATCCTGTCTCCTACCCAACTCTCAACGCCGATTTTGTCCCCAATCCTGAATATTCCTTGCAAGCACTTGAACAAGAATATCATCGCAAGATGCAGGAGCAGGGCAATCTGGGAATGCAGAGAGCCAAGGCAAAGGAACTTGCTGCAACGGCAGAATTGGAACAGGCAGTTGAACCAGCACAGTCACAGGATGATTACTCAGTTCAGATGATTATCGACCAGACAGACACGCAGGAACACCAGAACCAAATGTAAAAAGGAGAAAAACACCATGTTCAAGACCATAGATATAAACGATTACCAGTCATGCTTAAAAGAAGCCGGATTACAAGACGAAGCTGCCGAAGCGACTGCGAAGGTGATAGCAGAGAAAATTGCAACTTTTCAGCAGCAAACGAAACCCATTTACTGGCTCATAGTCCCAACTCTGGGTATGACATATTTTCTTCAAAGACATTTGACGGACTACCTGAAGCAAGAAATTATACATATCCTAACCAAATCCGGCGTCAATATCGACGAGGTAGACCGGTTGATTATGATGACGCAAAAATAGAACCAGCACAAAAAATGCACTCATTACGAGTGCTTTTTTGTGTGCTTATCTGGCAATTATTACCGGTATGACTTCAAGCCATAAATGCCTTATACCTGAGACAACTATTTTTAATCTTGGTAATTTGTGTGCCTGAGTGAAGTTGCTGTTGTGCCTACGATATAGATTCCTGTCGGGACAACAATGGTAGGGTGTTGAATGCCGTCAGTTGCATGGTGAATGAGCGTAGTAGGCTCAGTTATTTTATATTGTCTCCCACAGTCGCCTGATGCGTACAAAACCGGCATTTCAAAGTTGTGATGCCCCGCACCCATAGTTTCATGCTTGAATGCCTCATCTGGATACGCATTTCCGTTTGCAGGTTTCAGAAGAAAATCCCCCTGCTGGATAACGTTGTAATCGGCACCAATTCCGAGTTTTCTGAGACGCTTGGTTATATTTGCCGGATTGCATTCCATCCAGCCTTTTGTTGCCGGTGCGCGATGAACATAAATATGTCCGCTATCACCTACAAAAACAGCAAAGCAAAAATGCTGACGACCTCCTACATGTCTCCTGCGGTTAGCAAACCCACAGAGTCCAGTAATTAGCAGCGCCTGCCCATCATTTGACAAGACTTCAGTATGTTCATGGGTTTTCCCGCCGCCGTATTTGTCATTCCACTCGAAATCATAATAGGTTATTGTGACCATTCCAGATTCTTGGCAAATATCAATGTCCGGGAACATATCTTTTGCCGTGGTCCAGTTACTGCTGTGAGTGATAGTTCGGTGAGTTGTTGTAAAGCTAATTACTTTCATGCCTTTCTCCTAAATTTACGTGCCCTACACATGTAGGGGTTCTGTTGCTCCATCAGCGGAGACAACGCAAAAAATCCACTCCACAGTTCAAACTCAAGTTGCCACGCTTGGAGTTTTTCAGTGGAGTGGATTGCAAATCCAATACGAGTACTCAGTATTGGAAACATCTGTATTTTCAGGTACTCCAAGCATGGCAAGAAAATTATGCTCGATATTTGGACTTTGTAAATAAAATAATCTGTAATATCGGCATGTTACATTGACAAATTGTTATTTTCATGGTAATTCAAATACACTCAATATCTTCAACCAATAGATATTGTTGATATTTTAAAAAACTAAGAAAAATTGATTTTTTTGTTGTTTTTTTGTGTGTCGGGGTTTTGACATACCGATAATTTGGGTTTTGGGGGAGATATGACCAAGGCAACACTTGCAGACAACATGGCAGAAAGGTTGAAGATTAGTAAAAAAGAGGCGTCTGCCCATTTGGAAGAGCTACTGGAGCTTATTAAGACCACCTTGGAGTCTGGGGAACAGGTGAAAATTGCAGGTTTTGGGGTTTTTCAGATTCAGCAGAAGAAGAACCGTCGTGGCAGGAATCCTCAGACAGGTGAAGCGATTACCATTGGTGCCCGTAAAGTCATGTCATTTAAGGTAAGCAATGTCCTGAAAGAAGCAATCAACAGAGAGGCATAAAATGAATGGCATTGAAAGAATAGCACTTTTTGTTGATTTAGAAAATTTTGTTGGCTTCTGTTGTAAGCATGGTTTGGTGATTGACTTGGAGCCAGAGATTGAAAAATTAAAAGAACTAGGCAAGGTCACGGTACGAAAATCATTCGGAGATATCCACAAACTACCAATTGCACCCGATGATAAAAAAGCTGTCAGAAAAATGCTTCAACAAAATCTAATTCAGCACGAAGATATTCCCTACCAGAATGAATTTAAGAACAGTGCCGATATCAGGCTAGTTATAGATGCATTATCACTGGTTTATCAAAATGAGCATATCGACAAAATAGCCGTGGTTGCTTCCGACCGTGATTATTTACCTTTGTTTGCCAAAATAAGGGAAATAGGAAAAGAAATAATTGGCATTGGTGGAAACTATGAAGCTACCCCAACTCTTATAGTTAAAGCCTGCGATTATTTTTTATACCATGAAAATCTTGTTAAAAATAACAAGCCTGCTCAAATAGAGCAGTCAGCCCAACCCAAATATATCGATATTAAAAATGACCTAAATAATCAGGAAGAAGAAATTATTCAGCACGAAGAACTAAGCTTCGAGCCAAGTAAAGCTTTTGAATTACTCTGTGAAGCTATTAAGTCTTTGGAGAGATATGGCGTAAATGAAATAGTTGGAGTTAAAGTTATCCATACAATGCGAAATATGCAACCAGACTTTGATTATGTCAATTATGGTTTTAAGAGCTTCAAAGACTTATGTTATGCAGCGGAAAATAAAGGGCTAATATCAATAAACCACAACGGTATCGTGTTTGAATTAAGTCTTAACAACGATATAGTACAAAAACAAGAATTAGTTATTGATTTACCTTATCTTAGAAGCTGGTTTTATGACAAAATTAAAGTTGATTTGCCAAATAATGATGAACGCAATGAAATTTACGAAAAGCTGCTGTCTCCAAATATATACGAAATTGAATTGAGCTTAAATGAGCTTTCAAAAAACATAGCAGGTTCAATACATTCTATTAAAGCATCAAAAGCATGTTATAAAATTTTATTCAGTTTATATAAGAGCGGATGTTTTGATTGTATACCCGGACAAACACCATACAATCCAATCATACTTAAACTTAGCAATCAATATGAGGACTGTAATACACTTGATTACAAATTAATCGAAAACACTATCAAAGTTTACAACCGCGAAAACAGTGTAAAAATTCCATCATCAATATGGAGCCAGTTTTTCTTTGAAACAGACAATAGCGAAGCTTTGATTGACGATATTATTAAAGGCTTAGATAGATAATATGAAACTATGCGATAAACATATAGATTTACTCACCGGCGAAGGCGATTGTCTTGCTTGCAAACATGCAGATATCTTGGAATATCTTGAAGCCATAAAAGCCTCGCATCGCAAGGAAATACTTGAATTAAAGACACGAATAGCGGAGCTGGAAGAGAAATATCAATTCGTAATATCGGAATAATTGTTTTTGATAGAATTGAGTTATTGTCTTTCAAATATATTGAATTTATAAATATTATATTTTTGTAACATATATTTAATAGTTGTTATCAATACTCCAAAACCATATTTTATAGAATTGATAAAACTAATTGAGGAAGCATCGTTGAAATAATTAGTAGGACAGCTTATTTCACCTATATTATATTTAAAATAAATAGATTGTATTAATATTTCATTGTCAAAAACGAAGCTGTCTGAATTATTTTTTAACGGAATTGTTTTGAGTAAACTACTTCTATAAGCTCTAAACCCTGTGTGATATTCAGATAATTTCGCACCTGTCATAATATTTTGGAAAGCAGTTAACAATCTGTTTGATATATATTTATAAATAGGCATACCACCAGTTAAAGCCCCGCCTCCTAAAATTCTTGAACCAAGAACAATATCGTAGTGACCAGATATAACCATAGAAGCCATTGCCGTAACTAAGCGTGGTGAATATTGGTAGTCAGGGTGTAACATTATAATTACGTCAGCAGAAAGATTTAACGCTGTTTCATAACAGGTCTTTTGATTAGCCCCATAACCTTTGTTGTTTCCATGTACAATAGTCGTAATTCCAAGAGATAATGCTGTTTGAACAGTATTATCATTAGACGCATCATCAACGAGGACTATATCATCAATATATTCGTGTGGTAATTCATCATATGTTCGTAATAATGTTTTATCAGCATTATAAGCAGGCATTACAACGATTATTTTATTGCCAAGCATCACTTTATCTACCTGACCTATCGCTTTTTAACAAAAGTATTAACTCATAATCATTATTTATTTTTGCTACTCTTTTAAAAGTAAAGTTATCTATTATTTTTTTAAAGTTATCATACCTTACTATATTTTTGTCGTTATCAATCTTATTCAAAAAATATATTTTGAAATTACCACTATCAGCAATTGAGTTGATTCTTTCAAAACTCACATTATGGCTATCTAAAAAAATCCTGTTTACATCAGCATACAAATGAAATACTGAAGTCATGTCGGTTAAAACTATATCATTTTCACTTGTAATCTCCAGTGTCTGAGTTATTGGTAATATTATTTTAGCATGCTCAATTTCGCTTAAATTAATCCTTAGTTTGAAGTTAGAATAAATAACAAATAGCATAAAAAATACGATAACTAATCGTATAGTGATTTTATTTATTCTATGTGAATAATTTAGTATTAGTCCATAAAAATTAGATAAAGCCAAACAAGCAATAGGATAAAAGTTTGAAGAGTATCTTAGAGTATCAAACACCTCGACATCACCATAATGAATCTGATAATAGCTTCTGTAATGGCTTGAATACATAACAAGATATAACACAGATAAAATAGAAGTTATTTTAAGCTCGTCATTGTTCTTTTTGAATATGGCATATATACAGAATATGATTACAATGATGCCAGATATCCCATACAAATTAAAATTGAAGTATGATTTTAAATATACTGGAAAGAGTTCTTTGAAAATATCAAAACTAAATGTAGATACACCAAGTTCTTTGCTTTCAGCCATTTCCATCTCATTCACTTTTGAAAACATGTTGTATATTAAAGCGAATACCGATGGAATAATAGTAATTGAAGATAGCCTAAAAGCATTTCTATAGCTTATATCTTTATAATATAAATCTACTACTATTTTTAAAACGGGTAATATTAGTAGTATCAAGTTTTCGCGCTTAGTTAGAAACGAGAGTATTACAAAAGTTATGGCTAAAACATAGTATTTAAAATCACATTCACTGATTTCTATACATATTTTAAAAAAGAAGTAAACAAATGATAGGACTAGAAGTGATGAAAAAGTCTCTGAAAGACCAGAAGTATTAAATACATTTATAAATGGAGTTGAAGTAAACATCACCATTGCAACTATTATTTCGTTTTTATTTTTCTTGAGAGATTTGAGTAATTTGTAAAAAACATAAAGAACAAGTACACTTGCTATAAAGTTTATTATAAATACATTTAAAACAGAGAAGCCTATTAGCTTATTTAATAAATAAAGCACAAATGGAAACACCATGTAGTGTCCACCATATGTTTTGGTCATATAACATTCTTTTAAACTTCCATCCATGCAGCTTTTTGTTTGGAATATGTCAGTACTCCAATCATAATCAAACATAAGGCTTCTTGCTGTGTCAGCAAAAATATATGCATCTTCATACTCAATGCCGTGAAAGTTGTACCAGACGAATAAAAGCCGTATAGATATTGCAAAAGCAAAAACTAAAATAATAAAATTTATTTTATATTTCGATATATGTTCAGTCATATTTTTTTGGACAAAAAAAACGGCAACTTATTAAGTCGCCGTTTTTGATAGAGATAATAAATTAATTTAATATCTGCTCGAATAGTGAGAAGAGTGTGAAGAATGTGAAGAATGTGAGCTGTGTGAATAGTGCCCAGCCTCTTCCATGTTGGGTCTGAACTGGTTGCTGGCATGGTCTAAAACAAGCGGTGAACTTTCGGTAACACCAGATTGATAAATCTGGGTTGAAGCTTGTGAAGCAGTGTCAGTGAATCCAATTACAGCTGCAAGTGATGCACACACGGTTAAAAGCTTTCTAAATCCAATCGCCATTTCAACACCTCCCTTCAAGTATTTTAATTTTATTAAATTGAACTCATTTATAGAATGTAATTACCATATTTCAAATAAAAATCAAGCGAGAATTAAATTATTTTGCTAACCGTTGGGCTAACAAACTTACCAGAAGTGCTAAAAAAGCCACAACACTCTGATATTTTTATACAACCATCACAAGCAGGTAGATAGTCATTTTTCCAGTCCGAAATGGATTGACGAGCAAATAGCCAAGATGCGGGAGTGAGAAGGCAATAAGGAATATTGTAAATTGAAGTATTCAGGAACGCTCTGTGAAGAATTTTAGAAGCATTTTCAAGCTGTTTTTTATATTCAGCAGGGTCAATCCATACCTTATCGTAGTTGCTTCTTGCATAACCTGTTATTTCCATACCCATGAAAGCAACATGGTAGACGAACGGAAAGTTCCGATATAAAAAATATGCAAACTCTTCAAGTCGCCCATAGTTCAATTTGTTTATAACGTGCCTGATTTCAACTTTTTGTCTGAATTTTGCGAGATTGTAGAGACCTTGAATAGTCTTTTGAAAGCTACTTTTGCTACCAGATATTTCATCATTCAATTCCTCTATATCTGAATGCAATGAAATACAGATAAGGCAATTAGAAAGGTTTACAGAAGAAAATTCTTTTGCAAAATTGAAATCAGAAAAACTCCTTCCATTAGTTAGCAACATTACTAATGCGTGGTCAAACCTTTCTTTTATTTTCTTTAATATATTTAAAAATTTCTCACCTAGTAATGTCGGTTCACCACCTGAAATACATATTTTTGAAATTTTGCTTGGTTCAAGTCTATCCAGAAGCTCCATAGCGATATAGTACAACTCATCGTCGTGCTTCTGTGGAGGTTGTGGACACATAAGACATCTACAATCACACGAAGCAGTAGGAAATATGGTGTTGCTATCAGATTTGGTGTCCCATACAGTAGTTAATAATCCATTGTTTCCTATGTGTATTATGTCACCTTCATTTAAATCAGCTAAATCTTTATTTTCAATTATGAAAACAGATTTAGCTTTATCAGATACGTGTTTATTGTCTGTTATTAAAACAGAATATCCGAATGGGCTAGAAGATATTCCTGACCCAACGTAAGCTTTTCCTCTACGATTAAATACTGTTTTATTGTATGTTACTTCCGCAATAATATTTTTATCAATATTTTTTAGCTCACCTTTAAATACCTTCAAGGCGAACCTCCTTTAACGGACGTCTCGTAATCCAAGCCCAGAAAACATCCAATGTATCGCTATCTTTTTCTTTCAGCTTTTTAAACAGAATGTCGAATATAGCCATATTTTTTTCACAAAAACTACTTCCGGGTCTTTTCCCTATTAAATCACCATATTCAAGATAATTTCTGATGGGGTCTGCTCCACAATATGTTTTATACATACATGTAGAACATCCCGGCATAATTTCTACAATCGACTTTGATACAATTTCACGTAATACCGAACCACCAAATATCTCATCATAAGAATCAACAAATACGTTTCCCATTTTAAATTTAGTATCACCCATTCGTGCTAACATTCTTGCTTCATCAGCTGGGTAAACATCACCATTATAATCATAAATTACGCCAGCTATGCCTGCACCAGAAGGAGATTGTAAATCAACAAAACCAGTTGAAAATGGTGTAAGTATCCTTGATAAAAGAAGTGTAGTAAAATATTCTGAGAAATCTACACCGTTAAGATTAAGTTCGATAATGTAGTCAAGCGTCTCTTCAAATTTTTCTGTAAAGCGTTTTATTGAATAGCCCAAGTCTGTTGAATTTTCAGCAGCAAGTCCATAAGGATTTAAACTTCTAAGAAAAATTCCGTTAAACCCAAGCCTAATATATTCGTCTACTACTTCATTCATGTTCTCAATATTATCAATAGTCGTCGTCATTAAAGCCGAGACTGCGTCATAACCACATATACTTCTGGCTTCTTTGAGCTTGTCCAAGAAAATATCATATGTACCAACGCCACTTCTTAATATCCTATTTTTATCATGCAGATACTTAGGACCATCTAATGACGTAGATATATAAACACCGTTTTCTTTAAGATATAAGAGCTTGTCGGTGGATATATTTGTGAGATTAGTGCAAATAACAAATTCGAGTTTTTTCTTTTTGCTTTTGTTAATCAATTTTGCGTGTTCAATAGCACCTGTAAGTGCATTCCAATTTAAACTTGGTTCTCCACCTTGTAATTCAATTTTTATTGAATTACTTGGTGAATTAAAAGCCATTTCAACAGATTTTTTAGCAACTTCTGGTGACATATCATATTGCATTGCTGTATCGCTTTCAGCGGATACTTGGCAGTATTTGCAATCTTGATTGCACCTAACAGTTAATACCATCATATGCAAGGTGGTAAATGAAGATATGAAATGTTTTCTTGTTCGATAGCGTGTAGCTATCATGTTTACGGCATTGGATAAATCACCAGTAACCATAAACTGTTTGCTTTTTAAAGAATTTATATCTGGCGAATTAGTGGTAAAATCACCTTTAATAAAATTGTTCAGCTCAATATAGTCAATAAAGTGATATTCACCACTTTCATTTACCATTAAATATTTGTCTTCAAATCTTCCAAATTGAAATGGCATTATATGATAATTATATTGCACGATTATCTATTTCCTGTTTCAAATTAGTGATAGGCTTAAATGCATGTTCAACGATTAGTTCCCTAACTTTACCTGCCTTGCTTTCTAATTCATAACGTAATTGCTCATCTAAAATATCATCTAATATTTTCTTCTTTAATAAGTCAGCTTTATCTGTTGGTTCTAGCATTAAAAACCAGCAAAACTCATTTTCTTCAACATGTATATTTTTATTCAGATATTTATAAAGGACGCCACGGACTACATCAGCCTGATAAAGACTTTTACTTACCTCAATTTTCATTACACCACCCCAAATTCAGCATATTATGTATCAGCAGATTGACTTGTTTTTTATGATGTATATAACTATCTAAACGACTTTTAATTTATTGTCAAAATACATTTTATGAACATTTTCAGGATAATATGAAACCTATATTACTAATTAGCCTACTATTTTATCAGTTCCAGTATGGTCTGTTCCCCTACCATCCACTGGAACCGTTGCCGTTTACTTTTCCCCCAGAGGTGGAGCGACAGAAGCAATCATTTCTGAAATTTCCAAAGCCAGCATACCATCCAGCTCCAACCATACTCCTTCACGTCGGCTCCAATTGCCAAAGCTCTTCTTGACGCCAACAAACGAGGCGTGAAGGTTGAAGCCATACTTGATAAAAGCTAAAATTCTGTTAAATATCTAACAGCAGCATTTCTGATAAATGCACGATTAATATATTGGGAGATTTTATGTCATGGAACTGTGATTGTGGGCAAATTAACGATGATGACATTTTAAGATGTGTTTGTGGATTAGAAGTCCATAACAAGATTGAAATAAGTAAAAGTCAAATTATCAGCATCGAAGAACAGGACATAAACTGCTTCAATTATATGAAGTATTCGCTGATTGCCACGTTCATACTTGCGCTTTCAGCTGTTTTAATGCCTAAAAGCTTAGGCTTAATAAGGCTTTTACCAGTTGTAATTCATTATGTAACTTTCATTGCATATCTTGTGTTTTTAATAAAGTTTTTAAAGAAAATGGGTAAAAATGTCATACTTTGGGCATTAATCACTTTTTTTCTGTATTTTGCAGGAATGGTTATTTCTTACCTGTATGCCCAAACAATTGCACGCAAAGCCCAAATGGATATTTAGCTCGTGATACGACTTAGCTTTATATTCCTATTCGCACTTACAACCACTGCATGGTCTGCTCCCCTACCATCCACTGGAACCGTTGCCGTTTACTTTTCCCCCAGAGGCGGAGCGACAGAAGCAATCATTTCTGAGATATCAAAAGCCAAGCACACCATCCAGCTCCAAGCGTACTCTTTCACCTCGGCTCCGATTGCCAAAGCCCTTCTGGAAGCACACAAGCGAGGCGTTCATGTTGAAGCCATGCTTGATAAAAGCCAGAAAACGGCAAAGTACACTTCTGCAACATTCCTTGTAAATGCTGGTATTCCAGTTCTAATTGACAGCAAGCACGCTATCGCACACAACAAAATCATAATTATTGACCAGTCAACATTAATAACTGGAAGTTTTAACTTTACGAAGGCGGCAGAAGAGAAGAATGCAGAGAATTTGCTGGTAATTAAGGGAAATCAACCGCTTGTTGATAAATACATGCGGAATTTTGAAGAGCATAAGTTTCATTCATGGAGTTATTAATACGAGTCAAGCTTAACCAATGAGTCTAAACAGAATTACCTTTTTGAAAAATCACTTCTATTTTTTCACTTTCTTGCTCGATTCGCGCTAATAGCCTGTTCCACAAAGGGCGAATCTGCTTTCTAATAGATTCTGAGTCCATTATTTTTGCAGCTTTATAAGCATACGATATAAAGTTTCTTCTGCCAACATAACCATATTTCTTGTAAAGTTTACTTCTGTAAAACTTAGAAGGTGGTAAACCATGTTTTAACCTAATTTTATCAGAATTCAGTTTTGCTTTTCCATAAAGATAAACTGAAGATTTCATGCGTTCAGAATACCGTGACAGCGCTGCATTTCTAATCAAAATCCTTTGCCCATCAAACAAGAAGCCCAGATATTGCAGTGGTTTATCAGATATCAAATTACCAAAAGAATCAGTATGAAATGTTCTAATTTCTTTTTTGTTTTGGTTGATTTCTAAATAATATTCGCTGATTTTCTTCAGAAGACAATCAATAATCTCATCTTTATTATTTACTGGAACAATACAAAGTATATCATCGCAGTATCTAAGATACTTACCATCAACTGCATCCATTAGCTGATTTACTTCAGAATCAAATTTAATAAGGTAAATATTCGATAAAAGAGCACTTATAGGTGAGCCTTGAGGTATGCCTTTATTTTGCTTGTTTTGATTGATTATACCGGCACGTCTTACTGTTTTTCTGAACGTATCTGAAGAACAAATCTTATGTCTTCCATTCCTAGGATTATTCAAGGGTATTTTTAGCAGTTTATAAAGCTCAGTCTTATTAACTTCCGAATATCTAGTTATTGATTTGTAAATGTTAAAATGGTCAGGAGGCAAGCTATTGGTTTCCAATATATATTGCCATGACTTCTTTAATTGTAAATGATTTAGTTCATCAAAGTATTTTGTAATATCAAGCCCGATTGCTACACAACTTTTTCTTGACTTTATTTCATCAAAAGCCATTTTAGCAAAGTCTATATTCGATTTACCTAATTTTCTGAAAGCTAATATATTTTTATCTAAGTTAAGTTCCTTTAGTTTAATCTCATACTCATTAGATAACAACTGCGAATAATAAGCATATATATAAGAATCAACATGAGATGAATACGATATTTTTCTATTCTTTATGACAGTCTCGAGTTTATTTGTTTCTTTATTAAATTTAAATTTTCTAGTTTTTATTATGAAATTAATTGAGGGATAAAACGGATGGGATGCAATTTTGTCTGGTGATTCTACAAGCTTGATTGCGTTGTCAATAGAAATAGGCTGGTCGAAATGTAAATATGTTCTTTTTTTATGCCAGCTATATTCTAGTAGCATTCAAAATGCCTTTGTTTAAGATAATAGCCAACCGAGAGGGAGTTAGATGGCGGCAGTCTACAATCTCCACTCTCGGCTAAACCGGAACGATAAATTCGTTCATTTCACCGACAATAGTCGATTTAGCCGCGTATGCTAGAAATGATGTACAATACAATCAGGGAGACAATAAATATGTTATACAGCAACACATTCAGCGTCTGGCGTCTGCTGTTCACAGTTACGATGAAACTGCTACTTGACAGACTGCTGCATTTCCCTCGCCCCATTTGCTAGGCAAGGCAGTTTATATTTGAACTTATTATAAAAAAACTCAAGCTAAATTTAAGCACGAATCTTTAAAAGGAAGTCTTCCAATAAGCGATTTCAAACTTCTTTAAAGAATTTTTCAGGGATATACCAAAAGTAGATACCAACCTGATAAACGTCTTTATTTATTAAGTATTGCACGTTTCGTGTCTGTTTCATCCTTCATTGCGCTTCATTCTGTACTTCCACCGCACGCCAATCTGCACCATTCCCACAAATAATTTTCACGGTCTCCCCCAAATTTACGTGTCAATTCGGTTCCCCCAATAAAATTACCACTACGTTTTGTCAGTCATTCGCAGACCGCCCCTTTTAAGGGGCTTTGTCATTTGTTCCAGTCCTTCATTCCGTTTCATTTCGGTAATGCTTTCCTTTGCAGTGATTGCCAGAGTTCCCCCGCTATTGCCCTGCTGTCCTTGTTTTCCCCCACCCCGACGAGTTGTGAGGGGTGAGGAAACTCAAGGAACAAATGCAGTACAAAACCACAAGCGGAGGGAAAAAAATGAATGCAATCACTACAACAAATCAAAATCCTATTGAGAGGTTTCAGAAATCTAAGGAACAAATTGTTCACCGTCAGTTGGAGCTGATTGAAGAACTTGTTCAGATTGACCTCCGCCTCATTGATTACCAGCGGAAACTTGACCTGTCGAGCCGTTGCGAGCAAATCGCCATTGTTGAGCTTGCAAACGCTCGAAGCCTTATCTTTAAGGCGCTCAGCCATATCCGCAACCAAGCAATTTAACCAATACCAACAACAAGGGAGAATTTACCATGAACGTTTACGAAATCATCACCAACAAAATCATCGAGAAGCTGGAAACAGGTTTTATTCCGTGGCATAAGCCGTGGTCAGGTTCAGCCAGCAAAAACGCTCCTCGTAATTTGATTACCGGTAAACAATATCGCGGTGTAAATGTGTTCCTGTTGAGCATGGCTGGTTATGCCTCCCCTTATTTTGCCACATTCAAGCAGATATCAGAAAAAGGTGGCTCGGTTAAAAAAGGGGAGCAGGGGCACATGGTCGTGTATTACGGAACCGCAGAACTGGAAGACAGGGAAACTGGCGACCCGAAGGTCATTCCATTTTTGAAGTATTACAAGGTTTTCAACATTGTTCAATGCGAAGGTTTGACCGTCCCTGTCATTGACGAGGATGCAGAAGAAAACGAGTTTCTGCCAGTTGACCAAGCCGAAGCGATTTTTAACGCAATGCCACAACGTCCTGAAGTTCATTTCGGTGGGAACCGTGCTTATTATTCACCCTCGCTTGATTACGTGCAGATGCCACAGAAAGAAAGCTTTGACACCCCTGACGCTTATTACAACACCCTTTTTCACGAATTAGCCCACATCACGGGACATGCAGACCGCCTCGCACGTAAGGGAGTGACCGAAGCCTCTTATTTCGGCTCACATGAATACAGCAAGGAAGAACTGGTCGCAGAAATGACCGCAAGTTTCCTGAGTGCCGAGGCAGGGATTGAAAGCACTTTTGAAAATAGTGTTGCATACCTCCAGAGCTGGATGCGTGCCCTGAAAAATGACAAGACCATGCTAGTTCGTGCCGCTTCTATGGCACAAAAAGCCGCTGACTTTATCCTGAGCCGTCAGGCAACGGCAACCGTAGCGGAACCGGACAAACTCGCAGCATAGATAGCCAGCCGAAAGGGGGGAGCATACCTCCCCCCAGTGCTCTTAGATGTTTACTGGTAACTACTTATGATATATATTACTGATATTACTCAATAATACATATTATCAAAACGCACAACAGGACAAAATTATGAAAACTATTACAATTGGAAATTCAAAAGGCGGGGTCGGAAAAAGCACCCTTGCGTGCAACCTTGCAGTAGCCGTTGCACGGGACGGGAAAAAAGTTGTGATTGTTGACGCAGACGTGCAGGGGTCAAGCCTTGCTTTCCGTGAAATACGGGAATCTGACGACATTGGAGCCGTCAGCATCACAACCCCAACCATACATAAAGACATCACCCGACTCAATGCCGACCTTGTCATTGTAGACGCAGGGGGCAGGGACAGTGCAGCATTCCGCTCCGCAGTCGTTGCAAGCGACCTTTTTATAATTCCCATCCTGCCCAGTCTTTACGATTTCTGGGCAACGTCCGACACCTGCGGAATTCTGGACGAGGCAAGAACATACAAAGACATCCAAGCCCGTCTTTTGATTAACCAGTATGTTCCGGGTACCGTGCTGGCAAGAGATATTGAACAAGCCCTTGCAGAATTTGCAGATAAAGCCGCACTCATGCAAGCAAGGATTCCACGGCAGGAAGTGTTTAAACGTAGTCTGGTAAAGGGTTCAGGAGTTCAGGAGACTGACTCCAGAGGCAAAGCTGCTGCTGCAGTGAAAGCCCTTTATGATGAGATAATAAGTATTATCCAGTAATACAGATTACCCAATAACAGGAGTAATACAAAATGCTACCTAAAAAACCTGAAAATAAGAAAACCGTAAGCCTTGACGATTTCATCGGTGGCGCAAAGGCGGAAACGGCACCGGCTCCACCAGCAGAGAAGCCACTGGGACGCCGTAAAGCCGCCGACCATGAAGACTGGGAGCGGCAAACGTTCATAATTCGCAAGAGCCACCATCAGAAGCTGAAAGACTTCGCCTATACCGAGCGCATTACACTAAAAGAAGCACTTGATAAGGCGCTTGATGCTTTTTTGAAGTAATACCTATTACCAGATAATACAAAAGCCCCTTCAAATGGGGCTAATGCCATAAAAAAGCCTGCCGGGGATATACCTGACAGGCTTTAACATTTTGATATTATTTGTAAACCAAGAACGTTCTTGACAAAATTTTAATTTTGTATATAATTACGCCCCTTGAATAAACGAGGGTATTTAATATTTAAACTATACCACGGGTCAAAATACAAATGCAATAACTTTTTTTGTAGTGCCCGTTTAAGGAGACACCAGCACCCAAAATTAAAATTTTGAAACACCTCATATCCTCCCGGTCCGGACCATCAGCACAGCAAACATAGATAGCCGCCAAGAACATTAATGCTTGGCTACATGAGGATACAACAATGAATAATGGATTTTTTAAAGAACGTCATTTAGGGGAACTGCGAAGCAAATCAAAGTCAAGAGGTGTAGCCGGAATTAGCAGGATAGAATTTCCCGTCATTACGGGGGCAGTAAAACAATGAAGGCATCAGAATTAGCAAAGAAGCGTCAGCAATCTTACAAGGAAGAAAAACTGGCACCACCACCTAAAATCTTTTTACCGGGTGAAGCAGAAGGGACACCAATCTTTTTAAAGCAGAGGAAGCACCGTTTAACAATTATCGGTGGAATGCCGGGAGCAGGCAAAACCGCATACACAACAATTCAGACGGCTCTTTCACTGTCAGAACAGGGGTTCATTGTCCTTATTTGCACCTATGAAATGCATGAAGACGCAATTATTGACCGTCTTTGGTCAAATGGTCATGAGATACCATGTAATGATATTGACGATTACAAACTAACTGATATCGAGCTTGACGAGCTGGCTGCAGACAGTCGTTTGAACTGTATCTTTATCACCACTCCTCGCACAGTTTCAGACGTTCACAAATACATCAATGAAAACATTTATGCAGACCCTGACCTGTACGACACAAAAAAGCCGGAGGTCGTAATAATTTGGGACTATTTACAGCGTATCCCTTTCCATTCAGAGCTTTCAGCTGCAAAAGACCGTGTTTCTGCCAATCTACAAGATATCCTTTCAATCAATAACACCCTTGACGTTCATAGTATTGTTCTGGCGTCTCTGAACCGCGAAGGCTATCACTTAACGAGCATGGAAGCCTTTAAGGAAGCAGGAGACATTGAGTCAGATACCGATATGGCTGTGATAATGCGACTTGGATATCAAAAAGAAGGAAACTGGGTACCAGTTCCAAAGGAATTGTTAAATCAGGCAAGAAAAAACAAGCAAGTAAACATTATATTCTCAATGGTTAAAAATCGCCACGGTGCAGAAGTTGAATATGTGATGGGTTTTGACAAAACAGTGCAAAAATTCAGACCTGAAACTTATGATACAGTTTTGATTGATGCAACAGATATATACAAAAAATCCAAGAAAGCTGAGGTGATAAAAAATAATAACAACGGGAAGGTGGTGAATAAAAATGGAAAATAATAATCAATTAGAACCATTTGACATAAATCAACTGTATTTAACAGGCGCACATCCAACAAGCACAGTATCACAAAGTAGATTACCCGCATTCAGCGGTGTAAAAAAGTCAAATTCAAATAAAGTTGAATTGATAATAATAGAAAATAGCTATGGAACATTGACTTATGAAAAATGCCGTCTAACTCAAAGACACAGAGATATTCTTGACTGGATTTTTTCATTTTATCGTGAAGCAGAACAAAATGGAGACGGTTCAGTTACGTATTCATTTAATCCGTATGCCATGCTTAAAGATTTTGGACATGTAAAACCCGATATCGAAAATTTAAGAACATGGATAAAAGAATTGAGAACAGCTTCAATAACTGTTGAAACCAAGAAATTCAAAATTGAAACGTCAATTATAACTGAACATGGTTATAACAAAATGAATAATGGTCGAACAACTAAGTTTGGCGACGGTCATTTATATCAAATTACTATTTCACGTCGTTTTATGCAATTTTTTGAAAACGATTTACATATTTTTTACAACAAACTATTGCCTGACATCTTAAAAATTAAATCCGCTGAAGTTAGAGCAATTGTAAGATTCTTAATTACACAGAAAAAAATAACGAAGAAACTTGAAGAGTTGCTTTATTTTCTGGACGTTATCAATAACGGGCAAGACAAATCAAACAGATATAAAACAATAAGGCTGGTCAGGAATCTTTTGCAGTCAAGTGATATAACTAAAAAAATCGGAATATCAATTGATAAGAATGATATCGTCTCATACGTTCAACATGAATTTGTGTATTTCAAAAACCCTGCATAACATGAACTATGTGCACAAAAAACCACTTAAACCCGCATAGAATGAGGGAGTGGTAGAAAAGGCGTCGGTGAGTGGTAGAAAAGGCGTCGGGAGTGGTAGAAAAGGCGTCGGCGAGTGGTAGAAAAGGCGTCGGTCCTTAGAGCATTATAGAACTTATTTAGTTCTATAAGGATACACCAGAAGACGGCATAGGGTTTGCCCCTATCCCGCCTTCTTTACTTTAATCCTATTATTCTGTTTTTATCAGAAACCTGATTAAAAGCATATTAAAGATAAAAGCAGAATCAAAAACCAAAAAAAAATTGGCATCGCAAGGAAAAACTCTTTAAGGAAAAGCAACCTGATAATCTAAATCATGCAAAACCCCAAATGGAGAACCAATATATATAAGGAGCATAAGACATTGTGGCGGCGGCCGGGCCGCTGCCGAAGACTTACAATTATTTCCCTCTTGCGATGCTAAGGACTTTATCTTGTATGGTTGCGTCAGCCGGACCATGTCCCGCTTACACATAAAGGCTTTTATCGTTTGCAATTGATTTGTTCCTTGCGCCGTTAAAAGATTTCCCTTGCGAGGCTGATTTGTGCTTTTAATTTTAGTTCTTATGTCTTCAATTGGAGAGGAATCCTTTTGACAGTCATAATTCTCTAACTTCTCTAAATCATGGACACTTATTAGCACCACAGAAGCTTTTTTAAATACAAATCCATATCAAGACAAGCCTAAACCATGCTGGCGTTCCCCTACGGGGCATTCTGGCGGTCTTTGACCCAAGCCTAGAGTCTTGTTCCGTCCGGACGCCGGTCATTAACGCAAAACGCTAAAAGGGGGTATGTCTTACCCCCTTTACAATCCCCCGCAACCGGCAGACTTGCTTAATTCATTCCTTCTTTCCACCTGTTTCAGTTCACGCCAATCAACTTCATTTTGCCAATAATTTTCCGGTTCCCCCAATTTCTTAACAGAAATCGGCACCCCCTGAAAATTACCGCTTTGCTTTGTCAGACATTCGTTGAACGCCTACCGGCTTTGTCATTCCTGCTCCTGCTTCCATTCAGTCAATCACGCACTGCGTCCAGATACTCAGCTTAGTTTTTGCGTGTGCCAGGTGTCCCTCCCCAGTTGAGTTTCCATCACCCCCGTTGCCGAGTGAGGGGTGACGGAAACTCAACAAACATGGAGGAACACAAAATGAAAAATTCGCACACACCAAAACATAACGAAGTTGAGCCGAAGGGTTCAGAAAATCTAACAAACATGGTTAAGGAGACTACGACAATGACACAGCAATCATTTACCACCACCCCCGTTTACAATATCCAGATGGTGAAGGAAAAAACCCTGCTTTACAACGGCAACCGCCTGACCGCACCGGAACAAGCAGCTGCCGCCTTTTGTGCATTGGTTGGCGACCCAGACCGTGAGTATTTCGTTGCCCTCTTGTTGGACGGTAAGAACAAGATAACTGGCATTTATCAGGTATCACAAGGCTCCCTCAATCAGTCCATTGTGCATCCACGGGAAACCTTTAAAGCCGCCATCCTCGCAAATTCCGCCGCCATTATCCTCGCCCATAATCACCCCTCCGGCGACCTTGCCCCCAGTCGTGAGGATATCGAAATCACCCGCAGATTGAAGGAAGCTGGCGACCTTCTTGGTATTAGAGTTCTTGACCATGTAATTATTGACACTGAAACCCAGAATTACAAATCATTTACGGAAAGCGGTTTGATATGAAGACAACCCACCAGCTGACAACCCCCTACGCCTGCGGAGGTGTAGGGGGTTCAAGACGGTAAGATAACAGGCGGAGCGCCCATTTTTAAAAAGCTTACTGGTAAACATATTGGCGAACTACCCAAAAACTACAAAACAACTAAACTTTAAGGAGATTTTACCATGTTCAACACAACCGACATCGCCATCAGAGACAACCTCGCCGCCATGATAAGCACATACAACCGAGCTCTGGCGGAGATTGAAGACGCTTACTCCATTCTGGAACAAGCCCAGAACAAGCTCCGTAAAGCCTTTATTGACGGGAAGGGATACAGTTTTAACGTAATTGACCGGAATAATTATTCTGATGTTGGCACAGCAGCCAGCGACAAAATAAAGGGACAAATCCAGAAATCAGCGTGGTCTCATGTGATTGAAAGGATGTCTCTCCGCCGTATGCTATCAATCAAGCGCAGGGACGAGCTGGACAAGCAGATTGATAAAGGTGAGCTGCCTGAACTTACCATTGAAAACGTTGTTGCCTTATTCACTACCTCCGCCGAAAACGTGAATACCTACTTAACAGAAGCCGTGCATGAAGTTTTTGAGTTCTTGCGCCCCCACGGAAGCAAGCACAAAACAAACACTGAATTTGAACTCGGTAAGAAAGTGGTTTTGACTTGGATGGTTCAGGAGGGATATGGAAAAAAGCCTTTTCGTGTAAATTATCACAGGGAAAAATACCTGACCGCTTTGGATAACGTTTTTGCCATGATTGACGGCAAGCCCCCAATTAAAACCTATCACGGCGAACTATATGATTCTATCTGCGATACAGAAGACGGAATCGGCAAAACCCAATATTTCAAATTCCGCTGCTTCAAAAATGGCAATTTGCATCTGGAATTCTTGCGCCCTGACTTGGTTGAGCGCCTGAATGCAGTAGCAGGAGGAAACAGGCTGAAAAAGTAATACATATTACCAGTATTACCGGATAATACAGAAGCCCTAGAAATGGGGCTTTTGTTGTCAAAATACAAAATCTGAAACCGCCGCTCCGTGCCAGTCGTGGCGGCAAGTATAAAAAAAGCCCCGGAATTTCTTCCGGGGCTACTTGCTTAATTACTTATGCAGCCAGCATAGCATCTTCATAGTTATCTGCAAACCGTGGTTCTTTGTAAATAACCTCATTGACGAATTGAGCTGGCAACCATTGAGCAACTAACTCCCTATGCTTACTATCTCGGGGACCATGCCAATAGTGGTTCCAGTGAGCACGCCTTACATGGGAGCGCCTGCCATTGAAGTTTGTACTTCTCTTTCCAGCCCCATTCATTCGATAATGTCTAACTTTCTCTCCGGTTTCAACCCCTATAAGCCAATACGTCGGTTTAGCTGGTGGAAAAAGCCTGTCGCCGTGCCGTGTTGACGTTACATCAATGTATCTATTCGGACGTTTTCGAGAGTTTGATACATTATTGATTTCTGGCTGTTCAGAGCACAAGTAATATATTGCTGACAGCATGTGCTGAATATGGGTAGGGTAATCTCTTAAATTTATGAAAGCATCCGGTGATATTCGCTCCATGCAATCTTTTACCCCATCATCAGACAACAAAAGAATGGAAATGTTCAATACGCCGGATTCATTTTGTATCTGAGTTACCCAAAATCCATCAAAAGAAGCGTTATCAATAATCAAATATGGCATTTTTATATATAAGCTTAACTCTGGCAACTTTTTGAAAGCGTCCATTGGAATTTTCTTCGGTATAGATTCTAAAAACATTTCTGCAAAATCAGCATCAAAACTATAAATGCTTTGTTTGTATCTCCAGGTACAAAGTGCGATTAATTTAGACAAATCCTTATACCTTTTTATGGGGTCAGCACACATCCATACTCGTGTACTTGAAAACTTTGAAAAAACGTTTAACCAGTCATAATCAGTAAGAAAGTAAAATGAATGCCTACTTATATTTATATCTCTAACTTCCCAATATTTTTCTTCAATTTCTCTCCAAATTCCCGGCATGCTTCTGGAAATTTCATTCACAGCGTCCAACGGAATTTTACTTGAAATGCCATTATCAATTTTCTTAGCCTGACCATTACTTATTTTTGAAAACATATTAACCTCGTACATATTTGAAACCTGCTACTTTTTATACAGCTGCCGCTCGTGCCCGATTAGTTTTACAGATAGACGTTTATGTCTTAATCACCCCCTTTCGTATTTTTCGTATTCAGTTGCCAAAGACCGGCTTTAAAAAAGTGCTTGCTTTTTCTTTTTCGATTGTGTTATTGTTAAAAGATAAACGTAATCTACCATATATATGCAAAAATGTCAAGAAAATTATGAAATTTCCTTGAAAAATCCCCCTTTTTGACAGGATTTACCCCTCCCTAAAACGTAAAACAATAATCATATCAGATATTTATAAGGCACACTGAGAATTACGCGTTTTAAAGCGTTTTTAGCGCCAAGTCTAAGCCTTGACCACCCTTTAAAATAAAAAAGCCCTTCACTACACGGTTTCATTATGCACGCTTCATTACACCGTAAAGTTTCGGGCTAATTGTGGCTCCACGCTACCTTCTTTAAGCTTATAGCGTAGAGCCAATATATACGCAAAATCGCTTGTTTAGCTGCAACCACTTCAAATTTCCGTTTCGTGGCACGCCAATATCCTTCACGCCTTCTACTATTTTTTCGGTATCCCCCATTCTTCCGCACGCCGTTTGTGCAGAACGGCTCCCCCTAAAAAATATCATTGCATTGTATTGACGCTTGGATATCGCCTACGGCTTTGGCATTTCTTCATGGAAACTTTCGGGGTCTTGCTTCACTGCGCCGGAACCATGTTCTTAGTTGTGTATGTGCCAAGTTCCTCTCCACCTGTTTTCCTTTTGCGCCTCCGGTCTGGGCGAGAGGCGAAAAGGAAACTCAGGAAACAGGAGGAACATAAAATGACCGCACATACCACAACAACACAAAAGGCACAGGCTGAGATGGCTCAAGAAAATCTTGGAAACAAGGTTTTCGCAGAAAGGTATTCAAGCATGGAAGACCTATTCGGGGCACCGATTTACACCTATACCCGCAAACAGGCTGTTGAAGACGGCGTTCTTGTTAATTTGGGACGTATTGCACGAGAATACTATAAATACCCCGTTTGTGTAACCGCATCAGTCTGGGCGGAAATCATGGAGGGGGCAACACACCCAGCGCACGAAATATCTGCAATTGTCCGTGATGTACTTTGGATGTCTCAAAAAGGTATCAGCCAGCGGATTGACGAAACACAGCACTTGTTTAAAGTTGTTATTGCCGACCGTACCCACGAATACAAGGCTATGTGCCACCCCGGCGACAACATGGAACCCGTGATTACCATTTTACAGGCAAACGAAGATTAAGCATCTGATTTAACTGGACTCATTACGATTAAACAGCTACTGACTAACAAAATAGGAGAAACAAGACATGCAAAAATTACAGAACACTATTGACGAACGCATCCTCCCCTTGATTTACCAGAACGACCGCTGCCTCAGCAGTTATGCCGCCGAAAAGGTACAAAAAATGGTAGACGTGTTAAAAGACGCTGAACGTTGCCAGCAGTGGGGAGAAATGGAGTTTTGCTTGTCAAACCTTGCAATTATCCGCAAATTGATAACCGACTTGATTGAGGTAATTACACCGTTCAATGAGGCTTTCAGGTCCGCCCTGCTTGCAGCATATACGGCAGTTGATGATAAAATGTGTGCAGTTCTGGACGACATGAAAGGAGCAAAATAATGAAAGCACTTGAAAATATAAACACTTACTACCATACACGGATGGAAAATAAATCTATCTATTTTGATGGGAAAATCCAAGAAATACGCCTTGCCCTATTAAACGCCAGAGATTGTAAACAGGCAGGGGATACAGAATGGTTTGCTATCAACAGCATGATTGCCCTGAAGCTCACGGAAGACTTGATGGCGTTTTGTCTTAAAGAGAGTGCTCCCCGCCAGTTCCTGAAAGCCTTATATATGCAGATTATGGAAGAGAATTAGTCATGAATAAAACAGCCCGTATAGAAAAGATTGCCCAAGACTATTTACATATTGAAAACCTTAGAACCCGTAATTCAGACCGCCTTGATTTTCATGATATAGGGGTGGGGAGTCTGTCGGACGCATTACATGTAGCTTTTGATGCAGGATATAATACAGCCATACTGGAGCAACGCACCCAGAAAGCAACAGGCGACGGCATAAATGCTTTCTGGTCAACAATAGCAAGTCATTTCAGGGAAATCAAAACTGGTGACTTCCCGCCCGATTTAACGTTTGAAATGGAAACACAACTGACAAACATGGTCAAAATCTGGGTTGATATAAATGGCGAGTGCCACCCATGAAACAATATTTGCCATGACCAGAAATACTGACTGCCGTAAATGGCACTGAAGCAGGAGAGGCACTTTACAACAATAAATCAGGCGAGGTTTGCGGCTTTGTTTGCCAAGAAAACAGTGTGTTTACGGATATTGACGAGACAAAGGAGATACTTGCAGAATATTTGAAAGATTGCTCAATTAACATTATTGGCGATTTTGCACCAGCTTACACGGAGACCGGAAACTTTCGTGGATTCTATTACCGCACAACCGACTCCACGTAGACCGGAGCCAACGCTTTACCGTTTTCGTAGAGCTTCAAGCTCATTTGTTTTAAGACGCATTTCCTGCTTCTTGGTTTTGTTATCGGTAAAATTAAGTTAATGCGCCCGAGTAAAATATTATCCATTTTTGCAGACAGGATAAAACTCCCTTTTAAAGCACACTAAAATATGTGATAAAGCTAGAAAAATTATATTTTGCATGTAACAAGGGAAACTTCAATGGCGAGTAAGCGCAAACGTTTCGCACTTGATTGCATTCTTGCTGCCGTTTTTATAGGGGCAGTGACTGCAGGAGTTTATTACGTCGCTCAAAAGCGTATCTTAAACCGTGCTCAGCAGGATATCGAACACTTAATTCTCTCCCACCGTGGACTGCACCATTATATTCAGCGAGTTTTGCATCCCACCTTTTTCAAAGCTGTTGATAATGGTGATATTGCTAAGGACTATTATGCTCCCGAAATATTTTCATCCTCTTACATCGTTAGAACCATGCACGGTTTTTACAATGAAGAGCTTGTAAAACACGAACTCCCTGAAGCTTACTACAAGCTTGCCTCTGAAAATCCCCGTAATCCAGTCAATAAAGCAGATGAACATGAGTTAAAGCTGCTTAAAATGTTCAATGAACACAGAGAAATCAAAAGCCACACTGATATCATTACAGTCGATGGCAAGAGATTTTTACACTACTCAATCCCATTTTTAGAAAATACCAAGGCTTGCTTACGCTGTCATGGCAAACGTGAGGATGCCCCGCTAGGTTTACAGGCACTTTATCCGGGTAGTGGAGGCTACAACGAAAAAATTGGACATATACGTGCGATAGAATCAATTCGGGCACCTCTAGGAAAAGAATACCAATCAATTTACGCGGTTTTTGCTGCCGCTGGCGCAGCATCGCTGTGTATCTTTGGGCTATTCTGGTTTTCCACACGACTACGTACAGAAGTAGCAATTAAGACAGAAAATCTTGAAGAAGAATTATCTGCACGTATAGAAGCAGAAAACGAACTCCGTATTCAGGCTACTATGCTTGAAGAAGAAATAGCAGAACGCCAAAAGACCCAAGAAGCTTTACACCATGCCAAAGAAATGGCAGAGGCTGCTAACAAGGCAAAATCCCTCTTTCTTGCAAATATGAGCCATGAGCTACGCACCCCGCTGAATGGTGTTGTAGGTATGGCACAGTTGCTGTCCATGTCAGAAATTTCAGAAGAACAAAAGGACTATTTAGATACTCTTCAATATTCCGCAGATAACCTGATAGCTCTTATCAGTGACATTTTGGATATCACCAAAATAGAAGCAGAGCGGTTTGAAATCCATCATGACCAATATTCACTCCGAAGTTGCATCGATGAAGTTGTCATGATGCAACGAGCAAAAATTCATGAGAAAAATCTTCAGGTAGAAAAATTTATTCCAGATAACATCCCTGATACGCTTACAGGCGACCGTATCAGGATTTTACAGATACTCTCAAACCTTTTATCAAATGCGATAAAATTTACCGATTGTGGAAATATTAAAATTTCTATCGCAGTTAAGGAGCAGCACAGCTCCACTATCCTGTTGGATATTGCTGTTGCAGATACAGGTATTGGTATTGAACCTGATATGCTTGAATATATCTTTAATATGTTCACCCAAGCAGACGAATCAAATACTCGCAGGTACGGGGGGGCAGGGTTGGGTCTGGCAATTAGTAGAAGACTGGCAGAACTGATGGGAGGCAGCATTACAGTTGAAAGTAAGGTTGGTATCGGCAGTACCTTCCATCTTATTCTACCATGCACTGTACCTTCTCAACCAAATGTTCTTGATACGTCTTCAAGTGAGTCAATTGAAGCAACCACTCGTT
>JAQUCQ010000123.1:0-3667 GCA_028686145.1 Desulfuromonadaceae bacterium
GCTTCCATAGGCGACACGCCGGCCTGTCCTTTGGGTGGAGCAAGGCAGGCATTAATTTTAGTAACACACGCTGCAATTTCTTGTGCCATCCCTGATTCTTCACCTGAATCAAGGGACCGAACAAGGGTACCCAACAGTTCATGAGCATTAAAGAGAACTGACATAAGCTGCTGTGAAAGGTTCAACTTGCCGAGCCTCAACCAATCAAGCAAATTTTCCATATTATGAGCAAGCTCAGCAATGCCACTAAAGCTGAACATCCCGGCCAACCCCTTCAGGGAGTGAGCTCCACGAAAAATGGAGTTCAGAACTTCAGGATTTAATTCACCTGACTCCACCATATCGGAGAGGTCTGCCAGTTCTGATCCGAGCTGTTCAATAATTTCCTCTGCTTCGGCAAGGAAATCCTGAACGGCTTTCGTATGTGTGGCGTTCTGTTCACTCATTACAAATTCACCTCAAACATCTATCAGGGTGTTTTGTTTAAATACTTGTGTATTAATTGCTGAAGAGCCGTAGGCGAAAAGGGTTTAACCACATATTCGTCAGCTCCGAGTTGTTTTCCTTTTTCAATATCTTTTTCACTGCCTTCAGTCGAAATAATAAAAACGGGAATATTTTTGTAATTTGGATTGGTACGAAGATAACTGATCAACTCAAGTCCATTGATATCGGGCATGTTTATATCGGTCAAAATTAGGTCAACATGATCTCGCGGTAAAAGTCGCAATGCCTCAAAACCGCTGGATGCCTCAATTATCTGATAATCACCGAGCACTTCAACAATTGCAACCAGCATGGCACGCATTGTCGCCGAATCATCGGCAATCAAAATGGTCTTGGTACTCACAGGGCAACCCTCTCGTTTAACTGACGTTCTAACAAAGACTTTTCCATTGAAATTCCCGCCTGCGTCAAGAAAATGGCCAACGGCTCAACATCACCAATCGGTTTCTTGTCGGGGAGGTTGTCACCATAAAGAAAACCGATGACTCTGGACTGGCTTATCAGCGGACTGATAAAAACCTCGGCAGGTATGCCACCACTCAATTGCTCGAAAAACCGGGAATCCGCAGGCGTAGGATTTGGTGAAAACATACTCTGTTGACCGCTACGAAGTGATTCATCGAACATTGAACCGGACCCGAGAGTAAAATGAATTGCCCGCACCAGCTCGTCTCCACTGATAGTACCACCAGTGATACCAAATTGGCCGAAACCGGAAACAACTTGATTATTGACAGTAAATATGATCGCCCGGTTCATAAATTCGGAAGCGAAACGAAGTATCAGCAACAGCACGCCACCTTGCAGATCCGGATTATTCAGCTCTTCGAGCATGCCGCGCAACAAAGAAAATCCGCCACTCTGCGGCGAGGATTCAACGGCATGCGGCATGTCATCATCCTCTCCCATTTCAATTCGCAATTCGTCGCCCAAATTGAATCGATCCTGCCACATTTCAGACGATGAGCTATCAGAGGAATTATGAACTACGTGTACAATTTGGGTAAGAAAGCTGTCCATGATGGCAGGAGAGTTGATTTCAACTCGGCGGGGCTTGATAATAAAAGGATAGCCAAGTTCACGAATCTTACACTCTGCCTCTGCATGGTGGTAGTCAGTCATGATAATCAGCTGCAGATTTTTAAAGTTGCCATGCAGAAGTTCCAGAAGTTCGATCCCCCCCAGCACTCCTGATCCATCCATTTTTGGCATAATCAGGTCAATGAGAACGGCAGGCTGCTCTCCACTTCTATGCAGGGAATCCACCTTGATGAGGGTATCTTCGCTGCGTGTCATGGCATGAACAACAAAGCCATTATCTGTCAAGCCATCGGCAATGGTCCGCAGTGTCGGGCCGTCATCGTCAACAATGACAATCTGCTGCAGAACCGGATGGCTTGATGCTGTAGAAACATGTGGATCTTCGATCAGGTTGAAGGCTAAATCCGGTTGATTTTCAGACGGGTCATCTCCGGCAAAACCCATTTCAATTGCATGACGCTTTTCATCAAGGATCCTGGTGCCTTCAATAGCCAGAAATTGCGGATTTAATCCCTGGTCCAGCATAAACTGCAGCGGATCCATCTTTGTGTCGTCAACTGCCTCAATTGAATTTTGAACCTCAAATTTGAATGTGCCCTCTGCCCAGGAAAAAAGAGAAAATACGACATTTTCAATTTGTTCTCGTACCACTTCTTCAATTATTTCCTGAGCAATACCAAAGTTTTTTACAAGAATTGTTCCCAAACGCTCACAAAACCCGTGCTCGTGCTGCAATGCAAGGCTCTTGCGCAATACGGCCAGATCAATAACCCCTTTTTGAATCAGCACCTCTCCCAAACTCTGTTGATAGACGCTTGAAGTGGCTCTTACAACCTGACCTTGACGAAAAAAAACCGAGCCATCCCTGCCACTACTGCACAGGGAAAGGACACCGGTTTTTCTACTGAGACTGACAATCTGTAAAATCTCGCCAAGTCCAAGCTCTTCGAGGTTACCTACCAGACTCATTCGTCACAATCCATTTTAAGTACTCATTCCTTTTAATCAGGTCTGTGTAACGTAGGATAAAAGCCGGAAAAATATATAGCAACAGAGGCCTCAAGTAAAGCCTTTAAAGGTTTGAGGGGCGATCAGCTCCACCTTTGCGGGACGTATCTGTTTTATCTCTGCCACGGAATATCAGCCGTAACGGAACACCGTCAAAACCGAATGCTTCGCGGAATTTGTTGATAAGATAGCGTTCATAAGAATAGTGGATATTATCAGGCTGATTGGTAAAAATAACGAAGGTTGGGGGCCTGGTTGCAACCTGGGTGGCAAAGTAGAATTTTACTCTGCGCCAATGAGACAAAGGGGCATGATGGGATTCAATGGCATCGGTGAACACATGGACAAGTTCAGATGTTGTGACGCGGCGGCAGTACTGCTCCATAACTTCATCAACAGTCGCAATAATCTTGCCGGAACGCTGACCCGTTTTGGCAGAGACACATACAATTGGAGCGTATGCAAGATATTTGAATCCGTCCCTGATTTTGGCAATATATATTCCCAGTGTGGTGTTATCCTTTTCAAGCAAATCCCACTTGTTAATGATAAATACGCATCCTTTTCCGGCTTCATGGATATACCCGGCAATTCGCTCGTCCTGTTCGGTCACCCCTTCTTCAGCATCAATTACCATCAGCACGACATCGGCGCGTTCAATGCTGCGTAAGGCATCGCACACGCTATATTTCTCCAGCTTTTCTGTCGTTTTTCCCTTACGACGAATGCCTGCGGTATCGATCAGCATGTATGGTTTTTTATTACAGGTAAAGGGAGTATCGACCGAATCGCGGGTTGTGCCTGCAGTCGGATTCGCGACGACCCGTTCAAAACCAAGCAGACGGTTGACCAATGATGATTTGCCGACATTGGGGCGGCCCACCACGGCAATGCGAGTAATATTTTCTTCAGCATCGGCAGCATCAGCCGGCGGAAACACATCAATAATGTGTTCAACCAGGTCGATAACCCCGCGATTATGCTCGGCAGAAATAGTGTACAATTCCCCAATTCCAAGTGAATAGAACTCGGCAGAGTCATTTTCCAGCTTTTCACCATCAACTTTGTTAACCACAAAGAAAACAGGCTTTTTCACCCGCCGCAGCATCTC
>JAQUCQ010000123.1:3677-8854 GCA_028686145.1 Desulfuromonadaceae bacterium
ATCTCGGCAACCTCGATATCCGCAGGAGTCAGTCCACTTCTGGCATCCATCATGAATATGATGACATCTGCCTCTTCGATCGCCAGTCGTGATTGTTCCCGCATCTGCTGCAGCAGACGATTTTCGGTTACCGGTTCGAATCCGCCAGTGTCGATAAGGATAAACGGCTTGTCAAAGCGGGTAATGTTGGCGTAGTTGCGGTCACGTGTCACCCCCGGGGTGTCGTCGACAATTGCGCGACGATGGCCCAGCAGGCGGTTAAAAAGAGTTGATTTGCCCACATTTGGACGGCCAACAATAGCTACTAAAGGTTTCATTCGTATCCCAGTTCTCTCAATTTAGACGGCCGTTCGCTCCAGTTTTCAACAACTTTGACGAATAGCTCCAGATATATTTTTGTGTCAAGCAGGCGTTCGATATCCTGACGCGCCTGAGTACCAATTTTTTTCAGCATCTCACCCTTGGAGCCGATGATAATCCCCTTCTGGGTAGCCCGTTCGATCATGATGGCTGCCGAGATGGCAATGACGCCGTTCTCACGCTCGATAAAACTCTCGACTACAACCGCTGTCGAATACGGAACCTCGTCACGGGTCAGCCGGAAAACTTTCTCCCGAATCATCTCGGCAACGATAAACTTTTCCGGCATATCGGTCAGAATATCATCCGGGAACATTGCCGCCCCTTCAGGAAGGTAACTACTGACGACCGAGACCAGATGAGCAACGCCGTCATTACGACCAGCTGACACAGGAACAATTTCCTTAAATGTATAGAGCGCTGCCCAGTCGGCAATTTTCTTCAGCACTTGATTCTTGTCAGAAAGCAGGTCGATCTTATTGATAACCAGCACAACCGGAATCTTTACTTTGCTGAGAATGTCCTGAATAAAGGCGAGATCAGCAGCAGTAGTGGCTTCAACAACAAGCATCAGGAGATCGACTCCGCTGATTGCCGAACGGGCCACATCCACCATGCTTTTGTTCAGCCGGGAACGTCCGGTATGGATGCCCGGAGTATCGATGAACACGATCTGACCACCAGGGATGTTGTGTATTCCCTGAATACGGTTACGGGTAGTCTGCGGTTTGTCCGATGTAATGACAATTTTTTCGCCAATAATGCAGTTCAGTAACGTTGATTTGCCCACATTCGGACGGCCGATAATCGAGACAAATCCCGATGTAAATTTTTGTTTATTCATATAGTTGTATACCACTCTTTCAAGTTTTACTTCTTATTAGTCCATGCATCCCGCAATGTCACAATCCGATTAAACACAAGCGTATCGGGAAGTGAATCTTTCGGATCCTGGCGGAAATAGCCCATACGTTCAAATTGATAGCGAGTTTCAATATTCGATCGGGAGAGATCAGCTTCAAGCTTGCAGTCGGACAATGTTTCAATTGAACCGGGATTCAGAAACTGCTTGTAGTCGGCCGCTCCGCGATCAGGGTTGGGATCGCTAAAAAGCCGGTCAAACAACCGCACTTCCGCAGACACAGCGTGAGTGGCAGAAACCCAATGAATGACCCCTTTAACCTTGCGACCGTCGGCAGTGTGTATTCCTTCGCGTGATGCAGGGTCGTATTCGCCGTGCAACTCCTGAATTGTTCCCTGTTCGTCTCTGACAACACCCGTACATTTGACAATATACCCAAAGCGCAGCTTAACCTCGCCACCAACGGTCAGACGATGGAAACCTTTGCTCGGCACCTCCATAAAATCATCAGCATCAATCCAGATTTCACGGGTGAAATAAATGGTCCGGTTTCCCATTTCCGGTTTTTGAGGGTGATTGGCAGCCGGCAACTCTTCGGTCCGATCGGCAGGATAATTGTCAATTACCAGCTTTATGGGACGCAGAACCGCCATGGCTCTCGGCGCAGATTCATTCAGATCGGTGCGGACACATTCTTCAAGACAGGAGACATCGATCCACGAATCGCTACGACCAACGCCAATTTGATCACAAAAGGCCCGAACCGCCGCCGGAGTGTAGCCACGTCGTTTGATACCAGCCAAAGTCGGCATTCGCGGGTCATCCCAACCACTGACAATGCCAAGCTGCACCAACTCCTGCAGCTTTCGCTTACTCATCACCGTGAATGTCAGATTCAACCTGGCAAATTCATACTGACGCGGCCGCGACGGTACCGGCAGGTTATCCAGAAACCATTCATAAAGCGGCTTGTGGGATTCAAACTCGAGGGTGCAGATTGAGTGCGTTATTCCTTCAATAGCATCGGTCTGCCCGTGGGCAAAGTCGTACATCGGATAGATCTTCCAGGCATCTCCAACATGTGGATGCGGAGCATGGATAATCCGATAGAGGACCGGATCACGCAGACTTATATTTGGCGAGGCCATATCAATCTTGGCACGCAAAACGCGTGATCCGTCCGGAAACTCACCAGCACGCATACGACTAAACAGGTCAAGATTTTCCTCAACCGGCCTGGAACGATACGGGCTATCTTTTCCCGGCTCGGTCAACGTACCGCGATAGGCGCGAATCTCATCTCCACTTAAATCTTCGACGTATGCCTTACCCTGTTCGATTAGGTACACCGCCCACAGGTACAGCTGTTCAAAGTTATCCGAAGCATAATAAAGGTGTTCGCCCCAGTCAAAGCCGAGCCAGTGAACGCTCTCCTTAATGGACTCGATATACTCCAACTCTTCCTTGGCCGGATTGGTATCATCAAAGCGGAGATGGCAGCGACCGCCAAAATCACGCGCCAGACCGAAGTTAATACAGATTGACTTGGCATGACCGATATGAAGATAGCCGTTCGGCTCCGGAGGAAAACGGGTAACAATGCTGCTGTGTTTGCCGCTTTTAAGATCTTCGTCAATTATACTTTTTAAAAAATTATTGGCTGTGGGTGCAGTTTGTTCAATGCTGGTCATGATACCCTCGTGAATGCATGTTTCATAGCTCACCCAGAAATGAGTTAGGATAAGCTTTGATAATTCTTATGTTGACAAAACTACCGATCAGGGAACAGTCCCCGGTAAAATTAACGATGCGGCCGATGTTACCCTTGCCGGAAACCTGTCCGGGGAGTTTCCCCTCACCCTCGACAAGGACAGACATCACGCAGCCGATATAGGCCTGGCTGATCTCACCGGTATGGCGGCGCTGAAGCTCCATCAGTCGATCAAGACGCGCCATTTTCACAGCTCGCGGCAGATCGTCACTCAGCTCTGCCGCTTTGGTGCCGGGACGAGGTGAATAGACAAATGAAAAGAGGTCAATGTAGCGCACCTCTTCCATCAGTGTGAGAGTCTGCTCGAAATCCGCATCAGTTTCGCCGGGAAAACCGACGATGATATCACCGGTAACTACGATATCAGGGCGGATTGATCGCAGCTTATGAACTTTATCCAGATAGGACTTCCGTGTATACCCACGTCCCATCAGCTTCAGAACAGCATCGCTGCCGGATTGAGCCGGCAGGTGGATCTGACCGCTTAACTTGGGAACATCAGCAAAGCAGGCAATCAGTTCATCCGACATATCCTTTGGATGCGATGTTGTGAAACGGATACGATCAATGCCGTCTATTTCAGCAACCTGACGAATCAGTTCAGCAAATGTCGGTTCACTCTCGGTTTTAAGGCCATAGGAATTAACATTCTGTCCGAGGAGAATAACTTCCCGAACCCCATCACCTGCAAGCTGCCTTACTTCGCTCAAAATGTCCGCCGAGCGGCGACTGATCTCGCGTCCACGCACAAAAGGCACGATGCAGTAGGAACAGAAGTTGTCACATCCCTGCATGACCGTGACAAAGCGTGAAAGACGCGACTCCGCTTTGATCGAAGGGAAAAGATCCAGACGCTGATCATTATCGATAAAGCTCGTCTCGGAACGGCGCTCACCGCGTTCGGCACTGCGCACCATTTCCGGCAGCAGGTGCAGGTTGTGGGTGCCGATCACCAGATCTAGATAGGGAAGCTTGCGCAGAAGCTCCTCACCCTCCTGCTGGGCCACGCAACCACCAACTGCGATAATCTGTTTTTTGCCGTCCCGCTTGTAAATACGCAGATTAGCAAGCCGTCTATACACCTTTTCCTCTGCCCCGCCCCGTACACTGCAGGTATTAAGCAGGATCATATCCGAGGCGGCCGGATCATTCGTCGGCGCATAGCCTAGGTCTGCCAGCATCGTAACAATCCGTTCGGAATCGTTCACATTCATCTGACAACCGAAAGTTTCCATGTAAAGGAGTTTATTAAGCATAGTGGATCGTACTTTATACGCGACAACTGTCTTTAAAGTCAAATGAATTGGCTTTTTACGACAGAGATACGATTATTACGTCAGCTTGACAAACAACACGCCCAAAACGTATTGTCAGGATCGAATATATTCTGATATGGGGCAAGAAACGCAGATGATTATTGACTGGAACAACATCGACACCGTGCTTCTGGACATGGATGGAACGATCCTTGACCGCCATTTTGACGACCACTTCTGGCTGGAGCATGTGCCGCAACGCTGGAGTCAGCGCAACCACACATCAATTGGGTACGCAAAAGAGCACCTGTACAGCCTGTTCCGTAGCCAGGAAAATACTCTTAACTGGACCGACCTTGATTACTGGTCGGAGCGCCTTAAACTCGACATTCCAGTTCTTAAACAGGAGGTTGAGCACCTGATCGCTGTTCATCCCTATGTAATAGAGTTCCTGCTGTTCCTGAAACATACCGGCAAAACGGTGTGGCTGGTAACCAATGCCCATTCGAAAACACTTGATCTGAAGATGAAGCGTACCCGCATCGGGCCCTATTTTGACGGCATTATATCAGCCCATCAAGTTGGACTGCCAAAGGAAGATGAGCTTTTCTGGGGGAAATTGCAGGATTTTATCAGCTATGATCCGGAACGGACGCTGCTGGGTGAAGACAGTGAGACCAATCTGGCTACTGCTGAACGTTTTTCGATTCAGTATCTTGTCTATATCAGCTGCTATAGTTCAAAAATAGAGCCACGGCAGTCGGAGCGTTTCCCGACCATAGACTACTTCAACAGGCTTATCCCGGAAATAGGTAGTAGTATCGTAACGATCAACAATATCTGCCATGCGATTTAAAAAGCCTTCCCGTCACGTGGCGGGAAGGCTGAAAACCAGGTTATGTACCCATTATCGTGATTTCCATTGGAA
>JAQUCQ010000124.1 GCA_028686145.1 Desulfuromonadaceae bacterium
CGAGGTATGGCAACCACGCTGTTCGACTACATCCTGGCGCCGATTGAGAAAGTCGGACTGGCATTTGCCTCCTATCTGCCCAATGTATTCTTCCTGCTGGTCATAATTGTCATTACCCGTTACTCGATAAAATTCATCAAATTCTTGTTTTCCGAGGTCGAGAAGGAAACGATCACCCTGCCCGGATTTTATCATGATTGGGCCGATCCTACGTTCAAGATCGTCCGCTTTCTGATAATCGCTTTTGCGGCGGTCGTTGCTTTTCCCTATCTGCCGGGGTCAGACTCACCGGCTTTCAGGGGGGTCTCGGTTTTTCTCGGTGTGCTCTTTTCGCTCGGGTCGTCATCGGCGATTTCGAATATCGTGGCAGGAGTGATTCTCACCTATATGCGGGCCTTTACGCTGGGGGACCGGGTCAAGATAGCGGACACGGTTGGCGACGTGGTGGAAAAAAACCTGCTGATTACCCGCATACGCACCATCAAGAATGTTGATATCACCATTCCCAATGCCATGGTTCTCGGCAGCCACATAACGAATTTTAGTTCATCGGCCCAGTCCTATGGTTTGATCCTTCATACAACCGTTACCATCGGCTACGACGCCTCCTGGCGCCAGGTGCATGAACTGTTGGTTTCAGCTGCGTGTGCTACGGAAAATGTCCTGGAGATGCCGGCACCTTTTGTGCTCCAGACCAGTCTTGATGATTTCTACGTAAGCTATGAGATTAATGTCTATACTGATAAACCATCTGTGATGGCACGCACCTATTCAGAACTTCATCAAAATATTCAGGAAAAATTCAATGAGGCCGGGGTCGAGATCATGTCTCCACACTATTCATCGCTGCGAGATGGCAATATGACAACGATTCCCGAGTCGTATCTGCCAGGGACGTACACGCAACCGCCTTTCAAGGTCAGCAAGGTGGACGCTGGTTAAGCGGTAAAGGCTTTTAACAGCAGGGGGCAGAAAAGATGACTGATGGTAATGGCATATCATATTCTGCGAGATGGAAACACCTGGTAGGTCGTGTTTCCCGGTATCTCTCAGAAAAGTCGCGCGACATCGACCATGAAGCCGTCATTAAGGATCTGGCCTCCCGCGTCGACATGTCGGGCAGCTACCTGCTGATGATTGTCTTCTCCTGCCTGATCGCCCTGTTGGGTCTGCTTGTCAACAACGTGGCGGTAGTTATTGGCGCCATGTTGATTTCACCACTGATTGGACCGATCTTTACGGCAGCCCTTTCATTCAGCATGGGAGACCCGCGACTGGCCAGGAAGGCCTTATGGATCATCGTCGTCAGCTTTCTGCTGTCGGTATTTGTTGCCGCCTTCTTTACGCTGCTTTCTCCACTTAAGTCGCCAACCCAAGAGATCCTCTCCCGGACCCGTCCCAATATCTATGACCTCCTGATCGCAGCGTTTGCCGGGGCAGCGGGAGCATATGCGCTTTGTACCAGGGTGAATTACCTGTTTGTGACCACCGGAGTTGCTGTGGCTACAGCAGTTATTCCTCCGCTCAGCGTTATCGGCTATGGGATCGGCACTGGCCAGGTTGCTATCGCTCTGGGTGGTTTTCTGCTATTTTTTACCAACCTTGTGGCCATTGTCATCAGTTCCGATATCGTTTTCTATATTTTCAAGTTCCGGCCGAGCATGGTAATCGAAGCCCGTTACCCTGTTCGCAGACGGGTTCAGATCCTGGGGGGAGTGCTGGCGCTGATTTCCGTGCCGCTTGTCTATACGCTCGTGGCGGATATTAAAAAGGCCAAGCTCACCAATCGCATCGAAAATACGTTAAAAAGTCACCTGGATAGCACTAACCATTCGCGGATGACGGATTTTTCTTTCCGGCAGCGAAGTAATGGACTGACGGTAACGGCATCGGTCAACACGGTCAGGTTTTACAATATGTCTACCGAAAAGCGGATTGAGAATGACCTGAAGACGGTTCTGAACAGCCCCGTCAGTCTCGATCTGGAGCAGGTGATTGTCAAGTCAGGGCGCGTGGACCCCCAATATCCGACTCCCCTCCTCCCGCGTATCGTATCTGTGCCGCAACCGCCGGAAACCCTGGCCGCTTCGCGGGAAAAAGTTATCGGCCACATCAAGGCAGGATGCGAAGAAGTGCAGTCATTCATTAAACCATACCCAATCACGCAATGCGGCATCCGCTTTTTTGATCAAGGAATGCCGGCCACGGTGATTATGACCGTTGCGCGTGATTATCCTTTTTCAGCAGAGGAACAACAGTGGATGAAGGTTGCTGTGGAGAAAAAACTGGGTGAGTCAGTGGCGTTGGAAGTTGAAACCGTGCCCTTTTTACCTCCCATAAGTTTCGGGAATGATGGGAAACCGGATGCTGCAAGCAGTAAGGCACTCGCTGTGCTTACGCAATTTGCTGGAAGTGGTCGTGAACCGTACATCGTCATTACTGCCCCGCACACAGCGCGTGACAAAAATGCCCAAAATAAACGCGATTTCACAGCCCTTAAGGATTATCTGGTCAATGATCTGGGTCTTCCTGCAGCCAGCATTAGACGGGGATCTGATTTCGGTGCCAGTATGCATCTGCGGGTCGAACCTCACTTACAACAACCGCACCAATGATTGTGAACTCCTTCATAAAATAGTGTCGTATGGTTTTCCGGCATAAACGAATGCGGTCATAACCGGTTGACAGCACTCTTCCCCTCATAACGCGCTGGTTTTTATCTAAATTTCCACCTGTTGGCCTAATTCGACCACTTGCTCCGCCGGAATATTGAAGAAAGCGGTTGCTGCAAAAGAATTGCGGAACATAAAGGAGAAAAGTTTTTCCTGCCACTGCATCATTCCCGATTGTTTCCGTGTCGAGATGATAGTCTCCCGGGCCAGGTAATAGGTTGTTTGTTCAAGATCGACCATCAGGCCGAGGGGTTCGCACTGTCGTAGCGCCACCGGAACGTTGGGACTCTGCATGAAACCGTAGCGGACAATGACCCGGCTGAATCCAAGTTTCATGATGGTGATCGACACCCGCTCTGCCGCCGGTACTCTGGGGACTTCCTCAGTCAGTACTGAGAGAATGATGACCTGTTCATGCATTACCTGGTTGTGAACCAGATGATGATGCAGGATAGGCAGAGACCCGCTGGAGCGTCCGGTCATGAAGACGGCTGTTCCGGGTACTCGGTGGGGCGGTTCAACTGCCAGTTTGTCGATGAAGTTCTCCAACGGTTCATTGTCTTCCTGTAACTTTTGATCAAGCACCTTCCGCCCCCGCCGCCAGGTCGTCATGAGGGTAAATATCACGAACCCGGCAGCAACGGGGAACCAGCCGCCATGAGTAATCTTGAGAAGGTTCGCACCAAAGAACGGGATGTCTACTGATAGAAAGAGGCAGGCAAGCGCACCGGCAGATGTTGCCTTCCAGTGCCAGCGCTTCACCATCAGGAAAAAGGCCAGAATGGTTGTTATGACCATGGTGGTGGTGACGGCAACACCATAGGCTCCGGCAAGGTTGGTAGATGATCCGAAGCCGAAAACAAGCGCGAGAGTGGTTAACATGAGCGCCCAGTTAACGGTGGGAAGGTAAATCTGCCCGATTTCTTCTGATGAGGTCTGGATCACGCGGAAACGGGGGCTGTAGCCAAGCTGCATCGCCTGCCGGGTAAGGGAAAAGGCGCCGGATATTACGGCCTGGGAGGCGATGATCGTCGCAAGGGTGGCAAGGATGACAAGCGGGTACAGCGCCCATCCCGGAGCCAGATGGTAGAATGGTTCGGTTGCCTCGCCTGGCCGGACAAGCAGCAGAGCCCCCTGTCCAAAGTAATTGAGAATTAGGGCGGGAAGGACGAACGTGAACCACGCCAAGCGGATCGGGCGCGGGCCAAAGTGTCCCATGTCGGCATAGAGAGCCTCCCCGCCTGTTACTACCAGGAACACTGAACCAAGGATCAGAAAAGCGAGCCAACCATTGTCTATGAAAAAACGTGCGCCGTGGAGAGGGTTTACTGCGGAGAATACCTCCGGAGCTTTTAAAATGCCGCCGATGCCAAGGATGGCGATGGTAGCAAACCAGACCACCATCACCGGTCCGAAAACCGCGCCGACGCGTGCGGTCCCCCGTTTTTGAAAAATAAAAAGCGAGACGAGGATCACAATGGTGATTGGAACAACAAATCCCTTGAGACCCGGCGCGGCAACTTTTATCCCTTCAACGGCGCTTAGTACCGAGATGGCGGGAGTAATAACCCCGTCGCCGTAAAGGAGTGCCGCCCCGAAAAGAGCGAGAGGGACGAGGTAACGTCGATGGACGGGTGATAGATAGCGAGCCGGGGTAAGGAGGGCCAGAAGCGCCAGGATTCCACCCTCGCCGCGGTTGTCCGCACGCATCAGGAAGAGCAGGTATTTGAATGAAATAACAAGGGTAAGAGCCCAGAAAACGAGAGAAAGTATCCCAAGAACGTTGGCTGGCGTTGGGGGCAATGGATGGCTGCCATGGAAGCACTCCCGGAGCGCATAAAGGGGGCTCGTACCGATGTCGCCGTACACAACTCCGAGTGCAGCCAGACTGAGCGTGAACAGCGGTCTGCCAGGTTGTCCGTTCTGGTGATGATCGCGAATATTTTTTTCGGTTTCAATATTTGTCATAGTCACCGCTGTGCTTTTACCGCATGTTTCATCTCGTTCGCCAATTTTCGGCTTCAACGAAAACCCGTTTTACCTTCGGGTAGGCTATTTTGATGCTTTTGTCAATCCCTGCAATAATTGATTCTATGTCATCGGCCGAGGCGGAGTCGTCAAACTCGACGCTCAGGTTTACCAGGATAAATTCGGGCCCAAAATGCATGGTGAGGATTTCATTAACATGCTCGATCCCGTTCGATGAGCGTGTGATATCTCTGATTCCCTGAACAACCTCGCGGTTGGCGCTTTCACCGATGAGAAGGCTCTTGGTTTCGGCGGCAAGGATACTGGCTGTTACGCCGAGGATGAGGCCGATAACAATCGAAGCCAGGGCGTCAAAACAGGGATTGCCGCTGAGCTGGCTGAGTGAAATCCCGAGGAAGGCAATTCCCAGGCCGAGGAGGGCCGCCGAATCCTCTAGGAACACCACGAAGACGGAAGGATCCTTGGCCCGGTGAATCGTTTCAAAGTATCCTCGTCTTCCCTTTGTTTTGGCCAACTCCCGGCGTGCAATATTCCAGCTGCTTCCTTCAAAGAGCGCGGCCAATCCGAGCACCACGTAATTGACATACGGGTGTTGGGCAGGTAGTGGATTACGGAGATGGGCTACTCCTTCATAGATCGAAAGTCCCGACCCGACGGCAAAGACGAGTATGGCGACTACGAAGCTCCAGAAGTAGATCTCTTTACCATGCCCAAAAGGGAACTGTTCGTCAGGTGGTAGTGTGGCTCGTTTCCGCCCGTAGAGGAGAAGAAGTTCATTTGAAGAGTAAACGAGCGAATGAATCCCCTCGGAGAGGATTGCCGAGCTTCCTGTCACAAGTGCTGCGACAAACTTGGTCGCGGCAATGAGCAGATTTGCTGCGAGAGCCGCATAGATAACTGTCCGGGAGGCGCTTCTCATTGATCAGCTCCGCTAAAACACATGGTCAGATACTCTGGCACCTCTTTACTCTCAAATCTCATCGGCAGTTATCTGAGCTTTACTTCTGATGCGGTAGAGCCTTTCCACCGGGCAAACGGCTACGATTCCGTCTCCAGGCAGATCGGCATGAGCGGTATTGATTATGGTTTCAACAATAGTATCGACCATCGACAGCTCGGCGTAAATTTCAACCCTGGCATGGGTGAAAATCCAATCGGGGTTGATGAAAGTGTCGTATTCACCGTACCCTTTGACGCGGGTTACGCTGATCCCCTTCACCCGCATGTCGATAAGACGATCCTCTACATCTCCCAGCACTTGGGAACGGACGATTGCAACGATTTTTTTCAACTCCATGAGATCACCCTCCGCCTGGACAGCCGTCGGATATTCTTGCTCGTTCAGGCATAACCATGCCTCTGCACGGATGATGTTGCTGCAGGCTTTGGTGCCACCGCTTGATTATACTAAGGAAACCGTGAATTACAAATAATTGGGGATTATCGGAACGGTTTCAAGAAAAGCCAGGTTTTAACTTATTGCACAAAATTAATGCGTATAAATATGAGCAATCCTCTCTTTGCCTGTGTCTATGGATAGCACGCAGAATCAAAAAGCCTAAAACCTGGAGATGAACGACTATTCCTTTATTGACTACTGGCGGCGTTATTAGCATAATATAAACAAATGCCCATGCAATACTGACATTTTATACACAAGGAGGCAAAATCATGGAAGATATTAAACGGATACTCGTGGTCAGCAGAATGACCAAAGACTGCCGGGAGGCGGTCCATTATGGCATCTCGCTGGCGCGCAAATATAACGCTGAGCTGTCCATCCTGCATGTAATTCATAATCCCTTCGGTTTGGAAGGGTGGAACCTGCCCATTGTTTCCCTTGAGCAGGATTTCAAAAAACTCATTGAGGAAGCAAAAAGCGATCTGGACCGGGTTATACGGGAGGAAAAGGCCAAGGGATTACCAATCAAGGAATTAATCAAGAACGGGGATCCAACCGAAGAAATAATAAAGACGGTCAAAGAGGAAAAGATCGATCTCCTCGTTCTTCTGGCTCATGAGGAGTGGCGGTTGGAACATTTTCTGTTCGGTCGCAGTAATGAGGAACTTGTCCGCAGAATGCCGTGCGCGGTTATGTTCGTGAAAAAGGAGCCAAAACCGGTACGGTGGTAGGTTGCGTGCAGGCAGAATGCCTGAGGGAATTGTTGCTTTCAGGGTGCCGGAATATGGCCGGTCCAGCGTAATGCATTGCTGGACCGGCCATATTCTTTTGATTGTCAAGAACACTCTTTTTCTACTTTTCGGCTACAGATGTTCGGTGAGAAGTTGTCTGTTATGTCGTTGTTTCCGAAACAATTCCATGAGGTTAAAATTTCACTCTAATCCCTACCGCAGCATTGTGGCTCTGAAATTTAAGATCGGTACTTATGTTGCGATCAGCACCGAATCTGGCATTTGAGGTAGCGAAATAGCGATAACCCAGATCCAGTGAAAGCCTGCGGTTGAGGGCAAGCTCTAGTCCGGCTCCTGCCTGGTATGCAAAAACGGTGTCGTCATCTTCCTGATAAATGGGAGTATTGTATTCTGAAACGAAAGTATCGCTCAGATGCATGGCGGCGAAACCAATGCCGCCTCCCAGGTATGGGGTAATCAATGTGGAGTTGTGCAGGTCAATAAATGCATTAAACATCATGGCGAGGGCCCCGAGGTCACCGTCTGCATTGTGAAGCCGCGTACTCTGTCCGCCATTTTGTTCTGTAATTGTCGCTATTTTTCCATGTTTATATGACAGTTCGCCTTCCAGGCGGATAAAACCGTAGTCAAAACCTCCTGTCCCACCAATGTTGACGCTGGGATCGAACTCGACACGATCAGAAAAAGATGTGTCCGTTCCATAATTGTAGCTGGACACATCCGTGTTCTGAGGGATACTTACTCCAATAAAGCCGGATACATACGGGCCGAGACGAGATGGGGCTGCTGAACAGATTGTGGGGACTGTAAGGGTTGCGAGGGCAGCAAGCATGATGAAGTGCTTTTTCATGGACGTACCTCCTTAATTGAATGTAGCAATTCTGTTAATTTATGAACCGAGAAATAATGACGAAACAATTGCAGTTATTCTACCATTTCTTCGTTTTTTCTCAACCGGTAATGAATTGGTTGAAATGTGCGGTGGAAAAAGTTGGCAAAGGTTGTAAATTATGCAGCTTACTTCGCCTGCTAAAATATTTGAAGGATGTAGATTCAGGCCGCCGCTATTTTATTATTACCTGATCATCGGGCAGGTAGGCCGGGGTATTGGGTGGTGCCGAGCGGACATACTGGGCTGGCCATGGCGTCATGAAACCGAGCTTTCGGGCCGCCCGGAGCGGCCAATAAGGATCACGGAGCATTTCCCTGGCGAGCAGCACCAAGTCGGCCTGCCCTGAACGTATGATGTGATCTGCTTGAGCCGGGGCGGTAATCATCCCTACAGCACCGGTCTTGCTGCCGGTCTCCCGCCGGATCTGTTCGGCAAACCGGGTCTGGTACCCCGCACCGAGGGGAATTTGAGCATGCGGGTCGCTGCCGCCTGAGGAACAATCGATCAGGTCTACACCCAAGGGCAGAAGCTGACGCACCAGTTCGACGGATTGTTCGATATCCCAGCCATCTTCGACCCAGTCGGTAGCCGAAATCCGTACCAAGAGCGGCAGATGCTCCGGCCAAACGGCCCTGACGGCAGCCACGATATCCCGGAGCAGGCGGGTACGATTCTCCAAACTTCCGCCATAGCGGTCAGTTCTTCTATTGCTGAGCGGGGAGAGAAACTGGTGCAGCAGGTAACCATGGGCAGCATGGATTTCTGCAACCTTGAAACCCGCAAGTAGTGAGCGCCGGGCAGCCTCTGCAAAAGCCGTTACAATCTCCAGAATTTCATCTTCGGCCATCCCTTTTGGTACGATACATCCGTCATCGAAGGCTATGGAGCTTGGGGCCACAATCGGCCAGCCACCCTCCGCTTCAGTCAAGGTAACGGGCCGGTGCTTCCACGGGGGAGGGGTGCTGGCCTTACGGCCGGCGTGGGCCAGTTGAATACCGGCTATGCTCCCGCGTTGTGAGATGAAGTGAACAATACGTGTCAAGGATTCTATGTGATTGTCGCTCCAAATGCCAAGATCTTGCGGGCTTATCCGCCCCTGAGGCGTTATGGCCGCAGCCTCGGTCAGCACCAGAGATCGGG
>JAQUCQ010000125.1 GCA_028686145.1 Desulfuromonadaceae bacterium
CCGTTTGTGCCGTCGTTGTCGTACTTAGTGCACTTCCTGTTTTTGCCGCTGGGCAAATCGAAGGAAAAGATGAATGCCTGGTTTACAGCAAAAACTGCTCCGACTCAGTGGACAGTCTGCCAGAACGAATTGCCAAGTTAAAAGTTGAAATTGGCAAGGGGGAAACGGTTTACACCTCTGAGGAGCTGATGCAACTTGAATGTAAATTGAAAGGGAATAATGAGTTGATTAGAGTGATGCATAAACCATAAAGATAATCGTAATAATTTTGTGCGAATGGGAAATGTCATGAAGTCCGTAAACTGGTTGGAAGTTTAATAAATCTACAAAAAAGGTTTTGACTAAACTACGCCCGAAATACTTTCGCAACTCTTTCGCAGGTCGGACTGGACATCAACTGAAATCAAAGTATTTATCTGGACGGATACCACAGAGAAGTCAGTATTTAACTGTATGATATGATATATGTTTTCCGTTTATAATTTGGAAACGGCATTTCCACCCGCCTGATTCGAATCCCGTTTCCAGCTCCATTAAATATCAACTACTTCAAGTAGTTATGGGCAAAAAGCCCCGGCTTTCGCAGGTTGTTTCGCATGTGGCCGGGGCTATTCTTTTGCCCAGGTTTTTGAAGTCCCTGCCAAAATACCTCAGAATTGCCAGCCGGTCCTGTTCCAACCCCTCAGTATATTTTCCGTACACCTCAAAAATCATCTGCTTGCTCGCATGACCCATGAGATCCACCAGCCGGTTCTGGTCGGTGCGGATATACCGAGCTGTAGAGTTCCATGACATCGTGGGCACTTGATTGGACTGTGAGGCATGTAGTCGAATTGATAGCGTAATATATTTTTCGTGGTTTTTAAAAGTGGCACGGCAGTGTCTCGAATTGGTTAATCAGGTAACAATATAACAGAATACAAAAAGATTGGTGCGAATTAGAGCAAATTTCAATTCTGAGATGGTTACCCATGCTGTCCCAGGCCACACATTGGTTGACTATCTTTCCAGCCCTTAAATCCAAATATGAGCCATTTGCCATTGAAACTTATAAATGACAATTTGATATTTCATATGCAATGTACAAATATTCCGCATGAAGGTTGTTATAGCTCAATACTAATTGTGATGAGGATTTGGGGAAGCGGGTTTGGAAACCAACGGTTTGGATATATTTTTCTTATAGAAAATGTCTAATTCCTGGAGGAGAGCTAAACCATCCTGCCGTTTCTCTATTTCATTTCAGGCATCACATCTGAGCGTGTTCGGAGCCAGAATTTTGGGCGGCATAAATAAATGACATATTTAACAAAAAGAATTATGTCATTTAATTACCAGAGGATACTCTGAATGACATATTTAAATTTCAAAGATTTTGGGGTACCACTTGAGTGGATAGTGAATGAAGTTAACGCCACCGTTAGAGGGTGGCGTTAATTACTTTCATTTCCACAATAGTAGCCGAATACTGGTTAAGGTAAGACGCCATGTGGAATAGTGGCTAATAACGCATCTGCGCAAGTTGCATAAGGTCGCAAGCATGAAAACAGGGTACGTCAAGTTTTCTCGCGGGTCACTATATGAGACGTATGGCCAGTACAAAGTGCTAACATCGGGTGGTTGGAAAAAAGCACATGCTTGTAGTGAAGAGCATCGGAAGTCGGATGCGGGAAAACCGCAAGTCTGGTTTGATGAGGAGGGTAGGGTAAAACCTGTCCCCCACCCTACCCTATCTCGCCTCCTTCACGGGAAGAACAGAAAGAACTTCTTGAAATAATTGAAGGCCGTTACGACCGGAAGGCGACCGTCGTGGCCAGCCATCTTCCGATCAAGGCGTGGTACGACCCCTTGCAGGGTGCAACCCTCGCAGATGCCATCCTCGATAGACTAATACATAATGCCTACTCGGTCGAATTAAAAGGCGAATCGATGAGAAGAAAAGGAACGCCACTTGTATTTTTAAAGGGTTTAGTAAAATAGCATAAAAATATTTAAAATACAACAAAAAACTTGACACCATACACATTTTATTGTAGTTATAGCACATCACACAATGAGTGTCTGGAAAGTTTCAGCCACCAATTTACCGACAGGAGGAAGTCATCAGTGAACTCACAAAAGTTAGCAAGCAAATCCACCGGCAGCAATATGGAGGTAACCACAGCATAATGTAGAGGTAATAGTGACCGTTATCGTCGTTACCTGCCAAGACAACTACATATGCAGTGCCCTGACGTGGACCCTTTCTTCGTCAGCTCCAACGTAATAATCCGCTATTACGTTCGCCGGTAGTACCAATTCTGATCCCCAAAATCAGGATCGGCCTCAGCCTCTAAGGCTGTGTCAACACAATTATTAAATAAAGCACCTCTGCACAACTGAAAACCATGATGTTGGACACATCAGCGTCTGGTCAGCCACACAAGAACCTTCACATCCAAGGGGTCACTCTGTCTGCATTTTGCCGCCTGGATTGATGCGTGGCTTGCTGTAATCAGCCAAGCGCTTGGATCGTGCCTGAAACTCTCCACTTCCATTCCACAAGGATGGGCAGGCAACCAAGACAGCAACGCGACATGATTACAAGCGTAATGACCAACACTCGTTAAAAAACGACTGCCTGGGACTTTTACCGGAATGCAGGCAAGGACCACAACTGCACTGGACACATCCAGAGAACTACTTTGGCAAACTTTCGGTCAAACTATGTTCTCAGGCTGTTGCAGAAAATACCACTACATCCTCTCAAGCAATTGAGGGGAGACGGGGGCAGAACAACAATTCTCATTCACGCGGGGGACCCGCAAACTCAATGTCGCCGAAGGAGGTATCACGTAAAATGGGGAGAAACACGTGGGATTTAATTGAAGATGTGAGTAGCCCAGCAACATACCAGCACTCAAAACATCTTCGTGTGGAATCAAAGGCAGTTGATGCCAAGCAAAGAGGCCGCCCACCTTTGCGATGGTGGCGCAACCATCCGTAAGTAAACCCAGCCACCTCGTAACGATAGAGCCACAGCTGCAATCAACCGTTTAATCCCTAAACCAAAAACAGGATGATTTAAAAAAAGTTATGCATTGCATAGCAGCACTATAGCCTTGTCCAGCTACTTGAGATGTTTAAAAACGGTAACTACCTGAAGTAACAGAGTTTTAAACTTCATACTAAATGCAGTTGATCTGCAAAATAAAAAAGGAGCCCACAATGTATAAAACAGGAGTGTTCGGAACAAGAAAGTCAGCACCGAAGGGTAAAGAGGTCACGAGAGATAATGCCGAACTCGAATTTGAGTTCCAGTGTTTGTTGGACGAACTGATCCTCAAGAAAGAACAAGCCTTAAAGGAAGAATTGTCGATATACGGCATACCATTAAAGTCTAACGTACCGATGTACCTGGACCACCACAGAAGTCGGCTAGCGATTAAGAGCCTCGCTGCTCAGCTCTCTGCCTCAGTTACGGGCAAAAAAACCCATTCACCCAAAATGACCATCCCAACTGATCCAGGCGAGGAAGACAAAAGGACGAGAATATTGCGACCACTCTATTTCATGGATCTGGTCAATAAACGTTACCCCACCGCCTGCGAAACAGCGGATATGTTCAGAGCAGGAAGGGGGATTGATTACCCAAGCTGGTCAGAATGGTGTTTTTTACCACATGGGGCCTGGTATGCGTATGTCGGTGTTAAAAATGCTGATGCCAAATTCGCCAACCATGCCCTAATCCGAGACATCAGCGTACTCGCAGCTATTGTCCCCTGGAGCCTTACTCAAGGAATTTACTGCTTCGATTCGGATCTAATTTCTAGCCTGGATAGAGAAACCTTCAGACAACACTTACCCGTAGCTTCTTTTAAGAAACTGCCCGAATGGAGCGTTTATGTGGATTCGCAAAACCTTTCCTGGTTTGGCGAAAAGCTTAACGGCTTTTGGGTGAGTCTTGAAGAAGATGCCAATTCCGGTGAAACTGAACTGCGATTCTTGCTTGCTCTCGAAAAGACCGGATTGCGACCTCAGGTCGTTCATCTTGGTGAATGGTCTCTTGCAGAAGGGGTCAATAAAACATTCCGTTTCAGTGATGAAGCGGGCAAAAAAAGGCTGAATCTGCCGGCTGAAATGTACAACTCCATGATAGACGCTATTTGCGTTGAACTCAGACCTTTAGTGGCAATAGTTCTCTATTTGTGTAGTGACGATTACCTTACGAGCAGAGGACTGCTTGAAAAACGGTTAAGGCCGAAAGCCGAGAATACAAAACTTGGGTTAAAACATCGTCCGGCTGAAAAGCCAACTGTTTACAACCTTCACAAGGGATCAGCAAAGGTTTCAGGTGCTCCAACTGTAATTGATCCACAGGCAATTATCAGACACTGTTTTTCCAGCACACCTAACGCTCTGGTGAATGGCAAGGCATATCACTCTCCGCTACCGGCCGCAATTAGAGACTGGTACTGCTACATAATTGACAGCGGCCACTCTGTCTTTGTCATTCCAAAATGCATTGCTGAAACGGCATTCTCCGGAGAAATAGCACCCTACATGCTGTGCGCACCAGCATCGGTAAAGGATGTCCTGCAGCGCGGGTATGAGATCCGTGACGGGTATGTAATTTCTGATGTTAAATACGACTACGACTTTGGATTAATCAGCGAAGAAGTGGAATTTTAAATAATTTGCTCGACATGTTGGCGGCGGTTTACTGTCGCCAACTGCAAGCGACATGATCCCAGCTAAACCGTCAGTTGAAACCAATAACATTCAATATCCAATAAAAGGAGAATAAATTATGCAAAACATTGCTGCAGTGCCAGAAGAAACAGTTTCCCAGTTCATTACTTTTGAAGTTGGTAAACCTTTCTATAAGAAAAACCCGAACCCATTAAAAGCTGAAGGTCCAGTAATCCAGGTAGTCGAGAGTTCGATGGACATCTACTGTTGGTGCAACGGGATAACCTCTAAAGAAGCCAATGCTTGGCGGCGTGGTTGGTTGGAATACGGGGTGTTCGTCAACAAAAGTATCCCTTTTTTCTTGCTGAACTACCCTGAAGCCAAAATGGGTTTTGATGCTTCCCTGAATATTTGGGCAGAAAAGGAAGCTGGCCACGATTATGCGACATTCCTAACTATCCCTGGCAACATGATCAATTTGTTTCTGATTGAAAATTCGACCAACATCCTCAAGGCCATGCGGATGATCGGTGCCACATACGAAATTATGGACACAATCAAAGAGACCTGTGCCAGGCAACTAGATACTTATGCCGATGCCAGAGAAGTTACCGCAGCGATCGGCACTACTACTAGGTGCTTTTCTACTGCGGACATGCTCAAGTTGGGCAGGACCGTGGATATGATCAGACCAACCGCCATAATCAATATCAGAAGCAATTCGCAGGCCCCAAAAGGAGAATCGTAATGAATACCGAGGAACAAAAACAACAAACCGAGAAGAAGAAAAAAGGGTGCTTCAGAATTGCGAAAGAAGCATTCGACGTTCTCATCACCAATAAAGCTACTGCGTGGGAGTTGGGAGCCTATCTTGTTTTGGCGAGGCATACTGATGAAAGTGGGAAGTTCTCCACGGCGGGTCATAAAAAGATTTATGAAGCTATCGGCGCAAGTCCTGGGACAGAGAAAAATCCCGGGATCGGCCGCCGGCTGGTGAAAAAACTTATGGAAATGGGGCAAAGTCCGGATCCCAATGGCAATGGTACTATGTTGAAACGGCCACTAGGCAAATTGATCTACCAGGCAGATGAATGGTCCATAATTACTGATGAGGAAATCCCTGATACCAAGCATGAGCTTTACCCGGTCAATTTCGTTCTGAATGATTTTTCCAGTGAGGAGTGGGTCTGGTTCCCGAATGAGCTGGTTGATGGTTACAAACGTTTCAAAAGTCCTCTAAAAAAACTTAAGCAAAGTGGTGATGTCGCCACAAGACTTCTGTTTTTGTCCTATCGTGTTAACAACATGGAGGATTTCGGAGGTATTCCGCCACTCAGTAACTTTTATAATAAATATGTAACAAGTGAACATCTAACGACCGCCTATGGTTTTGCATTTTATAAAGTAACTGATAAAAAACAGTTTTCTGCGTTTAATTTAATTTCATTGCCAGCGTTAGGGATTACCAGTTTTTCTGAAAATCCCGAGGAGAAAGTAGCCCAACTGAAGCCATTTTGGGATGCTTTATCCTCTCTGGAAAGCCAGGGGTTTATGTATGAAATGGTAACTGTTATGGATAATTCACCTGATTCTGCAGACGCCAGACCAGTCTACGAACTTCACAATAAATCGTATAGTACAAATATTGGAGAAGAGGGGTTATCCAGGCGTATTGACAGAATCCTTGCAAAAATAGTGGGCACCGGGAGGGAATTTCGTGTTGCAGACGACTTAGGCCGTTATTATGGGAATTATCCCGTTATATCAAGGGTGGGAATACTTCCGCATGTTGTCGGGATTTATCGACTCCGGTTCCGCATCAGTAACCCAAAAAATTACCCCGTTAAAGCAGCTTGGCAACGCATCAGAAATGATCAAAATGAAATGGAATATGAACTTGAACAGTTGGAAGTTCTCTTGGCATCAACATTTCAATTTGCAGATGTATTACAAACGGCGCCTAGTCCATATGTTCACCAATGTGAACTGGTATCACAGGGATCAGACCAATTGGAAGATGATTATTTGCCTTATTGATGTAATAAATAATGTTATCGATATGTTACGCGCCATTTTTGCCTTTAATTCTTTCAATACCTTTCAAACTGCTTCAATGTTGCTCAATAGCCTTAAATGCTTTCAATATGATTCAATATTAAGAAAGACAGTAATCTTAGGTAAAGGAGAGTCCAGAGAGGAGGAGGGGGACCCTCAGCTTCAGAATGGCTTTGTGTCATACAAACAGTTGAAGTCAAAATATCAGACACAACCAACATCGTTATTATTGAATCGTCAGTTAGTAAATTAAATATCGGCGAATTGAAACATTTTGAAAAGCATATTGGATAAAAACCAACAGCAATCCTGAATGAGGCGACGTGTTTAGTCATACTGACCAATATTGTCCTTTACACAGTAATTTCATCACGAATGATTTCATCTTCCGCACTAAACTCTGGAGTGCCCGAGATGAAAGACCGTGGGGCAACCGGTCACCGTGGAAACGCTTCAAGGAGCCGCCACCACTGCCCGATGATGCTGATTTAGTGACAACAATCAAACACCGATTAAAAACCAAGGCGGGCAAAGCAGTATATGCACTACGTAAGGTAACCTCAGAACCGGTCTTTGGCATACCCGAGGACAAGCAAAAGCACCTTCTGGATGTAGCTCTTGAAGGCGACTACAAAACTCCTACATGTCCCCAGTGCGATATCAAACTGACTTTGCGCGAATCATCGAAAGGACGGAACACGGGCGGTCATTTTTGGGGATGCATAAACTACCCACGGTGCAAACAGACACTGATTTACAAGGAAACGTAGATAGGAATAGTGAAGAGATCAGTAGTTGAGGCATTTATACTCCAAGGCAGGAACGACTACTTGAAGTTCTGCAGCTGCACGGCATGTCTGAGTCTGAGCATATTAGAAGAGCTATCGATATGTATTTAGACAAGCTGATTGAGCGAGGTGAGCTGCGCAATGAAGTTGCAGAACAAGCCTCGCTTGAACGAGCTGAGCAGCATGCAAAAACCGGTGAGGTCTGAAATTCAGCCTGGGTGGGATGCTAAATTCAGCCTGGGTGGGATGCTAAATTCAGCCTGGGTGGGATGCTAAATTCAGCCTGGGTGGGATGCTAATTTCAGCCTGAGTGAGATGCTAATTTCAGCCTGAGTGGGATGCTAATTTCAGCCTGAGTGGGATGCTAATTTCAGCCTGAGTGGGATGCTAATTTCAGCCTGGGGGAGGCTGAAATTCAGCCTCAAATCTGGACGTGAAGCCTAGATTACTGATGTTGAGATGTACAAATGACCAAATATAGACCTAAGACATAATGGTTTTGATGCAGTCAGCACTTTATTTCATATCGCCCCCGCATGAAATAATTATCTCCAAACTGTTGGGCATATTATCTGCGGTAACTTAAAGACTTCCAATTCGAAATCGAATTCGGATATACCCACCCCCAGTTATAATTGCAACTACCATGAATGCGACTACCACATTCCTAAGTGGTCGCACCCCAACGGGTCGAGTTTCGAAAGCATCTTGGATAATTTCTGGGCGGGCATAATAACAAACGTCACGATTGCTGCGGTCACTATGCCTTCAACGACACCAATACCGTGGCCGCCATCTACAAGGACCGCTGGCAGATCAAAATATTCTTCAAGGCGGTCAAGCAGAATCTGAAAATAAAAACCTTTGTCGGCACTAGTAAGAACGCTCTACTCATCAAGATTTTGACAGCACTGACAGTTATCCTGTTCCTGAAGTGTCTCAAGTTCCGGTCGAGCATGAACTGATCGCTTTCGAACCTGGTGGTATGCTGCGCCACATTCCCGTAATAGTTCCTCATTCATCAGATGATACAGGCTGCTGAACTTGAATCCCGGCTCTTTACGGGCCTTCTCCGCTATGCGTCGCAGTTTCGTTTCCACCGGTTCTCCGCTTCTGTCAACGGACGGTGTTTCATCACTCCGCACTACCATGTGTAGCCTCCTTCCCTCCAGCAGCATTACCCACCTTCACAGGTACTATTAGGCTATCCGACTCCCTGAACCTGTTTTGCCTTTCTCCCTCTTCAGTTGTCCGGCATACTCCCTTCCGGAAGCAGGCACAGGGTC
>JAQUCQ010000126.1 GCA_028686145.1 Desulfuromonadaceae bacterium
GAACCGTGACTTGTTAAATCAACCTTTTTGCCAGCTTTTAGAGCTTCTGTAATTGTCTCAATAAATGAAATAAAGGCTTTCTCAGCAGCATCAGTCCATTCAACGGCATGATTATAACGGATAATCTCTTCAGTGTTGATTTTTCTTCCATATGGTAAAATTTCTGATGCATCAAGAAGTTCATGCAATGAATCCAGCAAATTAATTTCCAACAATATCATGTAAAATGCTCCTTAAGAATGGAAGAGTTTCCTACCACAGATATGACAAATCGGTCAAGCAGGATAACACTTTATAATACTTTGACGGACATGCGATGATACTTGAATCACAATCACCTGAACACTGTTCTATACGGCCCTTGGCGGTGCTGCTTTGTCAGCGATATTAAATCGCTTCATGAATTTCGACGTTCACTCTGAAGGAGAATGACATGCAACGAAGAAAAATTGACTGCCTCATCCGATTTAAGAAAACGAGTTTTCTTTTCATGGTCTTGGCTTTGCTTGCTCCGCCTACCGTATGGGCAGGCCCACCATTTATAACCGACGACCCCGAGCCGGTCGAGTACCGGCATGGCGAATTTTATATCTCCTCCATATACGCAAACAACAAGGACGGAAAGACAGGAACTGCTCCCCATTTCGAAGGTAACTACGGAGTTGTCCCAGATGTTCAATTACATCTTCTTCTTCCGCTTGCCTATGTCCATCCTAATGGTGGGCCAACCTCTTATGGCATTGGTGACACTGAGGTAGGGGTAAAGTACCGCTTTATCAATGAGGGCGGTACAAGTCCTCAGGTAGGCATCTTTCCCCTCGTCGAAATTCCCACAGGCGACTCCAAAAGTGGCCTTGGAGGGGGACATGTACCGGTATTCCTGCCGATTTGGGTACAGAAAAGTTGGGAACCTTGGACTACCTATGGCGGTGGCGGTTACTGGGTCAATCCAGGCAAAGGAAACAAGAACTTTTGGCAACTTGGCTGGCTGGTGCAACGTGATGTTACTAAGACTCTCACCTTGGGAGCGGAAATCTTCTACTTTGGCAAGGAATCTGCCTACGGGCGTGACCGAACTGGTTACAACTTTGGCGGAATAATCAATTTGACGGAAGAGCACCATATTCTTGTTTCGGCAGGAAGTGACATCGTGGGAGATAACAGATTTTCGGCCTATCTTGGGTATCAATGGACATTCGGGCCTCATAGCCATGGTCCGTTGCGTATTCTAAAAAACGGGTCATGAGCCAATTTTTGCTATTGGCAATGAGATGATGCAAATCCTCAAAGTGTTAATTCCCCCAACTAATCGATATCACCATCATTCAAAATGCCAAACCGAATATTGTCTTTTCCTGCTTTCTTTACTTCATACATTAAGCCGTCAGCTTTTGACATGACTTCACTAAATTCACATGAACCACAATTACTGGTGACAACACCTACGCTGAAACTAATCGGCCAGTTATTCTGTTTTGCCAACTGACAGAGTTCTTCTCGTACTTTTTGCATTACAACCTGTACCGCTTCATTGTCAGTTGCAGGTAGAAAAACTGTAAATTCATCCCCGCCAACACGTGCAACAACATCAGTTTTACGGAGATGCTTAACAAGAGTGGCAGTCACAGCCTTTAGCAGCTCATCGATTTCCTCTTGCGCATTCGCCTCAGCGTGGCCAGGACGCGATCTTCAAACGCTCCCACTACGAGGATGTGTTGGTCAGCCGTGTTAACAACCTCGTCCCGAAGAAGGTCTGGTCGAAGCGCTATGACCTGATCAATGTATTCGAAAAAAACCTGGTTGACAACCGCTTGTCCCTGATACGCGAGAATGACGCAAGCATCAGGTTCCTCGGCATAATGTGAGGTATGGATACTCTGGAAAGATCTCGATACGGAGCGTCGCCACATTCTCCAGTATATCTGCAATCGCAGTCCCGGTCAGCAATCGCTCGCTAATTTCCATGCTGCCGTTCATATAGAGCCCCTCTACTGGCACCTGATTGTTCAAGTTAGTGACTCCGTTCTTTTCACTGTTATCTACTACTCAGCAGACAACTGACGGAGTTTAGTAATGTCCCGTAACGGCGGAGCACCGAACATGCGGTTACTGGAAGAAGTTTAATACTGGATGCAAATAATCGGCGTTACAAACCATTTGCTAAAGTTTTGAATTGATGCAATCTTATGGGCGCTGTCTTGTGGACGCTTTCCGGATTGCGTGAGGCTAACAAACCGGGGTGGATGAACAGGAGAAGAAAACGCATGCTGAAAATGGAGTTGCAAGCACAACAATGTACATATATGTAAGAGTAAAATTCACCCTGGCGCTTATCCTGTCTGGCTTCTGGACACTCGCCTCCATCTACTTGGCAATCCCGTGGTATCATGGATTATCAGCCGTGCTGTACCAACCTCAGCCAGAATTAATCGTTCTGGGGCTCGCCATAATCCCAGGATGGGGCATGTCCTTCATGATCTTCTCCCTTCTCCTAGACCGGCGTCCCAAATACGTTGAAAAGCCGTTTGACGCCCCTCCATTGACTTTACTCGTTGCTGCCTACAATGAAGAAAATACGATCTTTGATACGCTCATGTCTGTCCACGCCCAGCAGTATCCGGCACATGTGCGGGTAGTGGTAATTGACGACGGGTCAACAGATCAGACCGCAGAGAGGGTTCTGGAGTTCATCCAGCAGCACCCCGCAAATAACAAATGCTTTGAGCTGATCCGTCATCCGGAAAACAGGTGCAAGGCAGCCGCACTTTGCACAGGATTGGATACAGTGACTACTGATTTAGTCATCACCATAGACGCGGACTCTTACCTGTACGATAAAGCCATTGAAAATATCACGAGAAACATCGTTCTTGGTCCGAAACAGACGGCCGCAGTGGCAGGAAACGTCTTAGTCCGCAATTCCCGTAAAAATCTGATGACCAATCTCCAGGAATGGGACTATTTTCATGGTATTGCGGTCATAAAACGGGTTCAATCTCTCTATCAGGGGACCCTTGTGGCGCAGGGAGCCTTCTCAATTTATCGGACCAACGCAGTAAAACTCCTTGAAGGCTGGCCACCCAAGATCGGTGAAGACATCGTTCTTACTTGGGGACTTCGAGACATGGGATATAGGATCGGCTATGCCGAAAACGCCTTCTGTTTCACCATGGTTCCAGAGACCTTCCGACAGTTTTTTCGGCAGAGAAAGCGCTGGTCACGAGGCCTTATCGAGGCATTCAAATCATATCCATCTACCTTGGTTAAGGTAAAGATGAATTCTCCCTTTATCTGGTATAACCTCTTATTCCCGTTAATTGACAGCGCCTACCTGCTCTTCTTCCTGCCAGGGCTGATCGCCGCTATTTTTTTCCATAACTATCTAATCGTCGGTATGATGACGGTTCTGCTCCTACCACTTGCATTCATTGCAAATGGACTTTTCTACTGGAAGCAGAGAAAGTTGTTCTCGGATTATGGGCTTAAGGTGAGGATGAATTTTCTGGGTTTTTTTGTTTATCTTCTCTGCTACCAGGCAATCATGGCTCCGGCGACGGTTATGGGATATCTGAGCGAGATTCTAAACTTGGCAAAAAAATGGGGGACCAAATAATGAGACTGATCCTTTTATCGGCGGCACTGATGCTGCTTACCCCACCATGCTCTTATGCATGGCAGCAACATGATCTTGAGGCCAGATCAGAAAACTTCAACGACAGCGATAGCACACACAGCTTTGTTTTCGACCAAACCTTTCACTGGAAAGACAAGAACACTAAGATTGGCTTTGGTGCTACCGAGACTGTTATCAAAGAATCTGGGGCTAGCAGGTCCTTCGCTGGGGGGGTGCTAGAAGGGTACAAAAAGCTGGACAATCTCGATTTTACGGGAAAGCTGAAACTTCTAGCTTGGAATGATGAATTCAAAACACCGCTGACTTTAGGGTCATCCCAGACCTTAGGGCAGTTCCGGCTGGAAGAGAGCATCAATTATAACACCATCGACTCGGTGAAGGCCTACGATGCAAAAATTGACTACTGGTCCGCGGGTGGTTCTTTGGATTGGGAACTTGTGAAGAACTTCACCATAACCGGCGGTTACTGGCGCCGCTGGTCGTCCGACAACAACAGCCGTGAGCTTTATGTCGGGCGAGCAATCTATAGCTTAACCGACAATTTCCACGTCCAATACCGATACCGAGGGATTAAAAACAGTGAGAGAGTGCAGGAGTATTACAGTCCAAAATCCTTTGACCAGCACACACTGCTCTTTGGTTACGCAGATTCGTTTTTCGACAAACTCAGGCTGAAATTATGGGTTGGCCCCGTCTCCCAGGATGATGGGTTCGAGACAAACGTCGGAGCTCTCGAAAACATACGTATTACGTGGAGGGTCGACGACCACTGGATGATCGCAGCTCACTCCGAAGCAAACCAAGTCGGTTCAGGTTACAACTACATCTATTCCACTATTGGCATCACCTACGACTTCTAGCTCGCAGGTTTATGATCAAGGTTAAGCTTAGAGTGAATGTTTTCTAACCAACCTTACCATGACGTGGTCAAGTAATAATGGACATTTTGCTAAGCCACTTTTCTCTGATGATATGTATCCTCATATTCTCTGGGGCTGATATACTGTGAACCGGATTTGGTCTTTGACCCTTATAGGCGCCGAAGCTGACCCACCTGCCTCTTATAACATACCGATATTACGTTAATGAGTGGTCAATCTGGACGCCGATTGGGGGTCGAAGTTAGAAATCGATTGACACATATTGGAGTAAATGATGAGAAAGCGGTACGTTACAATTATTCACGGCAATTATCGCTGTTTCCGAAAGAGCGCCGTAAAACAGAATATGGTTCGTGCTATGGATATGGTGAACGACCAATTTGGGGACCTCACAGTGACTTCAAGGAGTTTATTATCGACCGAGGAAAAAGGAAGTCATGTCATCTCTCCAGCGTGGCGACCTGAGGGAATCCATAATGTTGATGGCAGTGATTGAATTTAACCGCAAAACATTACCGAATCATTACCCAACAGCCCCGAACATTACCCTACAAATCTGAACAAATCCGGACTAACGGAAAAGCGAGATTCAGAATGCTTTAAATGAATCTAGATACTTACATTTGATGTGGAGCTTGTGAATCAACCGTTTCATGCTTTCGAATCCCGTTTCCCGCTCCAAAAAATACACGGGCCAGGTCTAGTACCTGGTCCTTATTTTTTGCGGCTTTATGGCTATTTCTAGATCACCTTTGTCACCCCCCCCAAACTATTTCACGCTACAGTAGTCATGCTTGTGCCTTATCTGTGCAATAACATTTTTGTGACGCTATATCTACACGATGGGTAATAACAACAGTAGTGCCTTCTTTCGTTGTATTGATAGAGTCAATTTCATTCGTCAAAATATCACCTCCCAATGCGCTGAAAATATTACTACGCCAAACGTCGTGGAAGAACACCCGCCAGCTTTTGGGCAGGAGTTTCTTTCTGATTATATGCGTCGGTATTCCATATATTCGGTCGTATGTTGGGCGGTTTCTTTGCCATAAAGTATTTCTATGACGTACAAACTCATGTCTATCCCTGCACTAATCCCAGCAGCTGTGATTACTTTCCCGTTATCCACGAAACGTACATCTCGGACAATTTCAGTGTCTGGAGCAATTTCGCCAAGTAATTCAAAAGCGCTATGGTGAGTGGTGGATTTTAGCCCGTCCAGCAACCCAACTTTTGCAAGAAGAAGAGCACCGGTGCATACCGAAAGGACTTTTTCTGCACTCTGTGACGTCTGCTTAATCCAAGTGAGGATGTCTTGTTGCTGCAAGATTGGTCGAGTTCCACTACCACCTGGAACAATAAGAATATCTGGTTGTGGGGCTTCGTTAATTGAATAATCAGGATTTACAGAAAGGCCGTTTCTGGCTGTTACAGAAGTTCTTTCTCTGGCGACGGTATAAACGTTAAGAAGGGAATAATTACTCAGTTCATTTGTGACGGAAAACGCCTCAAATGGTCCTGCAAAATCAAGAACCTCTACATCGTCAAATATGAGGATTGCTATGTTCCGTTTTCTCATTCGATTTCCTCGTGCCCTCGGTTCTGCCGGGGAATAGTTACTCAACTCTAAGCAGTAGCCAATTGTCGCAAATGTATGATGTCCCGTAACGGTGGAGCCCCAAACATGCGATTATATTCACGGCTGAATTGCGAGGGGCTCTCGTAGCCGACCTGAAATGCAGCGTTTGCAGCATCCACACGTTCTGCCAGCATGAGGCGTCTGGCTTCCTGCAGGCGAAGTTGTTTCTGATACTGCAATGGGCTTAGCGCGGTCATGGTTCGGAAGTGGTGATGAAACGTTGAACTGCTCATGCGAGCCCGCGCAGCGAGGTCATCAATACGCAATGGCTGCGTGAAGTTACCCTTCAACCAATCGATTGCTCTCGCGATCTGATGACTCTGGCTTCCCGCCGACGCAATCTGGCGTAAACGCTCACCTTGATCACTTACAAGTAAACGGTAGATGATTTCACGCTGGATGATTGGTGCAAGAATTGGTATGTCCTACTGCTCAGCAAGCAAATTAATCAATCGTTGAATTGCGGTGAGCAGCGGGAGGGTTACTTCTCCGGTCGCCATGCCACGGCTTGATTGTTGTGTGCGAGGTGAGGGGAGGTTGCTGTCCGCCATCAGTTGTAAAATTTCGTGCAGATCAAATTTAAATCTGAGCCCCAGGTAAGGCCTTTCCGGGCTTGCATCGATAATCTGCACGACCGTGTGCAGATGTACCGACGTAATCAGATTCTGTCTTGATAATACATACCCCCTTTTTTCGTTACAACTACTTTCCATTAATCTGCATGATTAGGCAAGAAACTAACAGGATCGTTCTACCTGCAAATGTTATTTGTGGGGTAGTATGTGACAATCAACATTTCTGATGCTTGTGAGAACGTCACTTGTACTTCAATAGTTTGATCACTATGTTATGTGCGTGTGCCTCTTGGTCGCCTTCATATATGGCGGCTATTCAAAGCGTGGTGGCTATTACTAACGGTTTTCTCCCCTCCTTGTAATCTTTTCTTCAAATTCCAATTTGTAATCAAGTAGTTGCACTCTCAATGTTGATATGCTCATCTGGCATGTTAGTTGCGAAGTGTCTTCTTAATTGGTTTTAAGCGCTGTCTATGGATCTGATGGTACCATTGCTCCATCCAGGCATCTCCCATGACGGAGATTGCCATAATCGCAGGTGGCGTCTGGGGCGGAGCGTGTGATTGTGCGCTTTCATGCGATATCTTAATCAGCTATCCCACCGCACATGACTTTTCAATAAAGGTTCACCATTTATGACAATTAAATTAGTACCCGTTTTTGTACTGACTTCATTCTTTGCCGGATGTGCCGCAAAAGCACTTCCACCAGTTGTGATGATGATTCCGACCAGGACCATTGATTACCAAAAAGAGGTTAAGCCGATCCTCGACAAGCGATGTACCGTTTGCCATTCTTGCTACAATTCGCCCTGTCAGCCCAAGCTTGACTCTTATGAGGGGGCTGACCGTGGGGGCACAAAGAGGGCCATTTATAATTCCTCACGACTCAGCTCCATGGACCCGCCCCGTCTTTTTACCGATGCGCAGTTAACTGCGGAGTGGCGGAAGAAAAAATTATTTAGCGTATCCGAACTATTTCTTTGATGTGCAGGAGAAAGATTTCCCTGATTTTATCGATTTCCTTGCACATTTTGATACGAGTCAAAAGAATATGGCGCGGATGGCCAAGTATGGCGTGAACCGGGCCGACAAACGATTATGGGAAACTTACGACTGGTTCCAAAAGCGCCATAATGAAGATGAACCGGTGCAGGGGGGGCTTTTTGATATGAACCGTTACTATTACATTGCCCGCTAGAAAACGAGGCGTGGAAGGAAAGTTGTCGGTTTCACCACGTTCGGCGACAACATCAGTGTTCGGATGATCTTAACCGCCTATGTGCAATCTATTCCCCGGCAACACCCATAGCCCAGAGGAGATTGACCCGGGCTACCAGGTAGTCGCGCTGTGCCCGTGCCAGATTACTTCTGGCCTGTACCAGGTTCAGCTGGGCATCATCCAGTTCCAGACGAATCTTGACCCCGAATTCATAGCCCTTCTCGGCCATCTGCACCAGCCGTTCCGCCTGTTTGACTGTTCCACTCAGAGCCTGAACAATATCTGCGGCCTCTTTGACAGCGTCTCTGCTGGTCCGGATCTCAAGGGCGATGGATTCGAGCAACCTGGCTTCATCTATCTGTCGGGTGCGCAGGTCGCTTCTGGCCTGGGCAGTTTTACCGCTTCCCCGCAGCCCGTCGAAAAAGGGGAACGAGAGATATAGCCCCGCATTCCATGCCGCTCCATTTGATGATCCGTTCAATGTCGACTCCTTCATGTCCAGCCAGTGCCAGCCGGCACTCCCTTTAAAGTCGAGCCGCGGCTTGTTTTCTGCATTAGCGATCTTCACCAGTTCGCTATAGATGCCGATACGGTGCCTCAGGTCAGCAAGTTCGGGGCGTTTCGCCTGGGCGGTCTTCAGGGCCTGTTCATAGTCGGGCGGAGTAGTGATCTGCATATCAAGAGATCCGCTGACAACCACGTCCTGACCGTCTATCGCAAGCAGGAAGCGAAGCCGGTGCCGAGCCGCGACGATCGCGTTTTCGCTCTTGATGGTGGCCGGAAGGGCGTTTTCAACGGCAACTTCT
>JAQUCQ010000127.1 GCA_028686145.1 Desulfuromonadaceae bacterium
AGCGAGCCCATGATTGCCATAGCGCCGACACAGTATAATAAACTGGCGGCAACAAAACCTTCAGAGATATCGCCTGCACCGGTAAAACGTTCTTGCAGCCATCTGCCAAACGACTCCAGGCGTGCCTCAATCTGCAGGAGTTCACCAAGTACTCCGCCGACAATCAGGCTGCCGATCACTATCATAGGTTGCTTGCTTTTCAGGGCCAACTGAAGGCCGATAAGAAGCACCGTTAATCCCAGGCCAGCCATAACAGTATGACGTATCCTGGCTGGAATAAAGCGTCCGGCATATCTCCCGATCAGGGCGCCTGTGCAGATTCCAGCAACATTTATAATAGTGCCTGTCAAGATCATCGTGCAATTTCCTCTAGTACGGTCTGCCTCTCTCAAAGCCCGACGAACTGGCCGCAATACGCAAGCACATATACGTACCTCTTTGGCGTGAATGATTGGGGGATAAATCTCCAGAATTCCAGAGGTGCCGCAAGTTGTTTTCACATAAATTTCAAAGTGCTGCTTGTCGTGTTATGCTGCCTGCCGATCTTTTGTCGTCTTACCGATATACGGCGCATACTGTTTGTCCTGTTGTAGAATATGCTCATAAAGCCAATTGAGTAGAAACGCTATGACTTCTGTGCTCTGCGGGCGGGAGATGGTGTAGAAGTTGCGGTAAAATTCAGCAAGCTGACGATTGAGCAAAGCATGCTGGGTACGGTGTTCATCAAGTTTCGGGTACCCACACTGCTCCATCATGAGTATTTCTTCGGCAAAATGAGTCTTGGTATAACCGGCCAGATCGGAGAGGATCTTCATAAGTGCAGGTCGTTCTGTACCCGCATCCATGGCCTCTCCCAGCAGGTTAATCATTCCGACGATCTTTTGATGTTGCTGGTCAAGTCGCTCATTGCCGACGCTATACCGCTCTTCCCATGCTACAACTCCCATATGGCCTCCATTGATAATTAATAAATATACATGTGTATTACATGACTTACCGGAGTTGTCAATCCGCTTCATTCACCTGCCTTATTTTCAATTGCGATCAGCAGGTTACAGAAGCTCCATTCATGATAGTTTTTTTCTTTGGCCTATGTATTAGCGGGTGCAATCCGGTGTAAGTCGGTACATAGCGCCCACAAAGCAAACGGGGTTGAAGATGTTCAGCTGAGGTGCTCATTTGTTGTCTTTGTGCTGGACTCGGTATGTGACGGGCCTTCGCTACGGCGGGCGAGGCTGGCAAGCATGCGGCCAAGCCCGCTGGCGCCGCTCTGCAACCAGCCGCCGTCAACCGGAATAATTGCGCCGTTGACGTAGCTCCCGAGCTCTGCAGCAAGAAAGAGACAGGCATTGCCGATATCCTCCGGGGAGCCGAGACGGCGTAGCGGTACTGAGTCGCGGGCCGCATCACGCATGGCGGCGTTTGGGGCGAGGCGCTGCATGCCCTCAGTACCGTTGATCGGACCGGGGACAATCGCGTTGACCCGCACCCCCTGAGCGCTCCATTCCAGAGCAAGACAGCGGGTAATCATCTCCACCCCGGCCTTGGCAGCACAGACGTGAGATTGGGCTTCCATCGGGATTGTTGCCTGCGGGGCAGAGATGTTGATTACTGAGGCGCCCGGTTTAAGTAGATAAGGGTAGACAGCCTGCATAACGTTGAAGGTACCGATCAGATCGATGTCGATGACGGCTCGGAAGGCGTTGGCCGACATCTGCGTGAGGAGAGCGGGGAAGTTGCCGGCTGCTCCGGAGACGACCACAGAGAAGGGACCATAGGCCTCATGGACAGTGGCGAGTCCGGTCGCTAGCGCTGCCGGGTCGCGAACGTCGGCACTGAAGCCCATTGCATCAGCGCCGCAGGCGCGCAGGCTGGCGACGGTATCATCCACTTTCTGTTGCGAGCGGCTGGCAACGGCAACGCGGGCAGCGTGACGAGCAAAGAGTTCGGCGATGCCACGGTTAATACCGCTTGTGCCGCCGATAACGACGATGGTTTTGTCAGAAAAATCGAGAAAGTTTTTCATGTGGTGGCCACCTTGTATCGGGGAAGTTTTAACGGCAAGGGAGAACAACGGCGGTTTCAAGGCGGCGCTTCGTCACGGTTACGGGTAATCATGACGAAGCGGAGGGAAACCTGATCGCGCAGCTCTTGGCAGTCATCTACAAAAGTCGATTGAGAAAGCCCCTGATCCGCTCATTATCATGCGCAATACTGAAAAGCTCTTCTGGTGTTCCTTGGGCCAGAAAACTACCCGACTCCATAAATATTACCCGGTCGGCGAGTTCCCGTGCGAAGCCCATGTGATGGGTAACTATAATCATGGTCATACCTTCGTCCGCAAGGGTGTGGATCGTATCAAAAACTTCACCGACCAGCTCCGGGTCGAGAGCTGAAGTCGGCTCGTCGAACAGCATCAGTTTGGGCCGCATGGCTAAAGCGCGGGCGATTGCTACGCGCTGCTTCTGTCCGCCCGAAAGGGTGGCTGGAAACACGTCTCGCTTATCGGATAAGCCAACTTTTTCGAGTATGTTAATGGCAATTGAGCGAGCTTCATTGGCAGTTTTGCGTTGTACGGTCACGGGACCTTCCATGACATTACCCAGTACAGTCATATGGGGAAAAAGATGGAAATGCTGGAATACCATGCCGATCTCCGCCCGCAGGGCGCTGATTGCCTGTGGTCGGTCTGGATGGCGTTTACCGTTGCGCAGAATATAGCCAACCTCACGACCTTCAAAATTGATGGTTCCCTCTTCAATTTCTTCCAGCATGTTGATCGAACGGAGCAGGGTGGATTTGCCTGATCCGGAGGGGCCGATAATAACCAGCTTTTCACCGGAAGCAACGGTGAGATTGACTCCATTTACCGCCGTTAGATCTTTGAAGCGCTTGGTGATGTTTTTCAGCTCCAGAAGTGGTTGGTTAGCGATGCTCATAAATCCCCGCCCGGTATTCTATCTTTTCAAAGATGAACGTAAAAATGGTCGTCAGCAGCAGATAAATCACCGCTGCCAGTGCCAACGCCGTAATGTTGAAATAGGTGTTAAAGAGTTGATCGGCTGCACGCATCAGTTCAACCATGGCAATAGTAGAAACAAGAGCGGTATCCTTGATCAGTGCGATAAACTCATTTCCAATCGGCGGCATCAGGCGTTTATACGTTTGGGGAATAATTATTCGCCTCATGGCCTGGCCATAGCTCATGCCGATGGCCTTGGCCGCCTCCATCTGGCCGTGATCAATACTCTGAATTGCACCGCGTATAATTTCACCAAGATAGGCCGAGTAGTTCAGGCCGAGGCCGAGCACTGCTGCAGACAACGGCGACATGGTGATGCCGAGTGAGGGAAGACCGTAATAGATGAAAAACAGTTGCAGAAGCAGCGGGGTACCGCGGAAGAACCAGATGATGAGCCAGCACAACCCCGAAATTGGCCGTAAGGTACTGATGCGTCCCAGTGCGACAAGCAGACCGCCGAGAGGTGAAACCAACATGGTGCAGAGTACCAGCAGCAGCGTCGTGAGGGCACCTTTTGCCAATGACGGCAGGAAACGGATTGTATCGGACAGAACTGTGTGCCAGGCTGGTTTGGCCTGCTCTCTCAAGGCAGCCACAAAGTTGCGGGCCTCGCTATTGTCAGGGAAAAGAGCCAGAACTTCCTGACAATCAGCAATCGCCTTGTCCGGAGCTTTTTGCGAGGCATGGATACGGGCAGCCTGCATACGACTTGAGACAAAAGCGCCGGCATCTTCACCGGGCGCAGGCGTCGGAACCTGTTTGAGCAGATTCAGGGCACCGTCCAGGTCTCCCTGGGCCATCAAATCACTGGACTGCCTGAAAAGATGGTCGTAATCTACGGCTCCCAGGCAGTTCCCAGCCATCGTCCACAAAAAAAGCAGGGCCAGTAAGACCCTGCCGATATTATTTCTCATTGAAACCTTCACAGACTAAAATTTCTTGGGGTTGGTCAGGTCTTCTGCAAACCATTTACGTGATATTTTGGCCATGGCGCCATCTTTTACCATTTTATCAAGAGTTTTCTGGACTTTGTTACGCAGGGCATTGTCACCCTTGCGGAATGCAATACCAAATGGCTCTTTGCTGATCATACCGGGAAGAATCCTGAATTTACCCGGACGTTTGGCAATCATGTCACGGCCGGTGACATTGTCCACGACCACCACATCAATACGGCCGGCTTCAAGATCAAGCAGAGCTTTCGGATAGTCCTCATATTCCTTCAGTTCGGTTGGTGCGTTGGCCAGTTTCTTGACCGCTTCTATCCCTGATGAACCTTTCTGGGTGCCGGCCTTAAAATTTTTCAGATCCTTGAGGGCTTTAAAGCGTTTGTCCATAAAATTGACGATAGCGATCTGGCCGTCCATGATATAGGGTTTGCTGAAAGCTACCTGTTTGGCACGTTCCGCGGTGATCGTCATGCCGTTCCAGATGCAGTCGAATTTTTTGGCATCTAGAGAGTGGATTACGCCGTCCCAGGCGGTTGGCTGCCACTCAATTTTGATTCCAAGGCGCTTTCCTACCTCCTCAGCGGCATCAATGTCAAAGCCGACCAGTTTGCCGTCGGCTTGACGGTAGCCCATTGGGGGAAAGGAGTCATCCAGACCAATGACAAGTTTACCATCTTTTTTAACCATGTTCCAGGAACCGTCGCCAGCAAAGGCAGTTACGGCAATCAGTGACAGTACGAGGAACGACAATAGTATCGATAGCTTTTTCACGATTTTCATCTCCTGAAATAATTATTTGACAAACCGCCGGGATTATTCCAGAAAAGGTTAAACCCGTCAAGGCATAGAATTCCACTCTGGTCCTGATGTGAAAACGAACTACTCGGCGAGCAGCGCCCGATCGTTCTCAAAGCCATGATGGCGAAGTTCATGGAACTTTTCGATCAGTTTCTCAACGGTCAGTTCTTTCTTCTCATCACCCGATACATCAAAAATGATCTCACCCTGGTCCATCATCAGCAGGCGGTTGCCATACTCGATGGCATGGTTCATGTTGTGGGTGATCATCATGGAAGTCAGTTTGTATTCCTTGATAAATTTGTCCGTCAATTCCAGCACAATCTCGGCATTTTTTGGGTCAAGCGCAGCGGTATGCTCATCAAGCATGATCAGGGCGGGTTTGGATAAAACCATCATCAGCAGGGTCAGGGCCTGACGCTGCCCCCCCGAAAACATGACCAGGTTTTCCTTCATGCGATGCTCCAGTCCCATCTTCAGCTGAAGCAGTTCAGTACGGAAGTACTCTTTCATCTTGCTGGTAAGGCTTCGCTTAAGCCACTTGAAGCCTTTACGATAGGTAATCATCATGTTGTCTTCAAGACTCATGTTCGAAGCGGTCCCAAGCAGCGGGTTCTGAAAAATCCGGCGGATATAGCGGGCCCGTTTGTATTCCGGTTCGCGGGTTATGTTGCGGCCGTTAGCGTGGATTGTGCCGATTGTCGGGGGTATTGTACCGGCAATCAGGTTGAAGAGGGTCGATTTACCGGCTCCGTTACTGCCGATAATGGTAATGAAGTCGCCTTCCCTGACATTCAGGTTGATGTCGCGTAACGCCTGATTTTCATTCACTGTACCTTGATTGAAGGTAACGGAAACATTTTTTATCACTATCATTTTACCACCCGTACCCTGAAAGCCGCCATTTTGAGTTTCCTGGACTGGGTCAGAATCAGCAGAATTATAATCAGAAGCCCTTTGATCAGATTCAGGTCACTGGGAGTCATCTTGATAATATAGCCGTAGTAACGTCCCAGATACATGACTGCATGGAACAGAACAGAACCTGCCAGTGCGCAGAACGTCAGTACGCCGATACGGTTGCTTTTCATGATAAGAAACTCGCCGATCATGACCGAAGCCAGGCCGGAGATAATAATCCCCTGGCCGAGTCCCACATCGGCAAACCCGAGATATTGTGCTGCAAAGGCTCCTGATACGGCCACCAGCCCGTTCGATAACCCGAGGCCGATAGTTTTCAAGGTTTTCGGGTTTATGCCCTGAGAGATAATCATCTGCTCATTATTGCCCATTGCTCCTATGGTCATGCCGAGATCGGTACGGAAAAAAAGATCGATCAGCAACTTGATCGTGATAGCAACAACGATAAAAAAGAGCAGCAGAATGTATTCATCCGGGATTATGCCTGACAGACGGTTGGAAACATCCGTCAGGAGAGTGTCCTGATCAAGAACCGGGACATTGGCGCGATTACCGAGGATACGAATATTAATCGAGTACAGCATGGTCATGGTTAGAATGCCGGCAAGCAGATTCGGAACTTTGAGATGGTTGTGAATCAGCGCTGTGACAACTCCGGCAAGTACACCGCCGATGAAGGCGATTAACAGTGCCAGCCAGCCGTTCATACCAAGCAGAAGCCCCTGAACCATCAGTGCGGCTCCCAGCGGAAATGAGCCATCAACCGTCAAGTCGGGGAAGTCGAGAACCCTGAAAGTGATGAACACTCCCAGAACCATTATTCCATAGATCAGACCTTCAACCAGAATACCTTCAATCATAGCAAAACCGTTTCAACCTTCCACATGGATAAATTGCCCGGCACTCAAGCAGAGCACCGGGCATCAGGATACTATTTTTTGTGCAGTTTACCGTTTTCAATAACCTTGTCGGCGCTTTTGATAATGCTTTTGGGGATTGTCAGGCCGAGTTTTTTGGCAACATCCACGTTGACCAGCAGATCAACATCAGTTGCTTTGGTCATAAAGCGGGTCGGAATCTGTCCCGCTTTTTTTCCTTTCAGGATTTCTACGATCAATTTTCCGGTAGTCCGGCCCATTTTGTAATAATCAAATCCCCAGGCGGCCAAGATGGGGTACTTTTCCGCTGAACTGGGATCTGCCGACATGATTGGAATCCTGTTTTTGGATGCTACGTCTGCGATGGAGCCCAAAGCTGATACCACGGTGTTATCGGTGCTGATATAGAGTGCATCGACCCGCCTGATAATTGCCTGAACAGCCTGTTTTACTTCGGCTGACTTAGAGACGGTTGTCTCTACATATTCCAGCCCCAACTCTTTGCAGGCCTGTTTAACGACACCTGCCAGCACGACAGCATTTTCTTCTGAACTTGTGTAGATATGGCCGAGACTTTTGATCTTTTTGATCTTGAGCAACAGTTCGATCTGCTGTTTGACTGGAGTCATGTCTGATACGCCGGTGACAGGTTTTGAGGAGCCTTTCAGTGACGGAACCAGGCCTGCTTTGACTGGATCGGTTACCGCTGAGAAGACAACCGGTATCCCTTTCAGAGTGTTGACCAGTGACTGGGATGTCGGAGTGGCAATGCCGACGGCCACAGTTACATTTTCCGACTGAAATTTGTTGGCAATTGAGGCGGAGGTGCTGATATTCCCATTGGCGTTTTGCAGGTCGTATGTAGCTTTGATTTTTTCGGCAGCCAGTTCATCCTGAATGCCCTTTTCAACGGCATCAAGAGCCGGATGAGACACAATTTTTGAAATTCCGATGAGGACCGTGTGGGGAGGAGCGGCGGCAAAAGCCGACAGAGCTGGTGCAACGGCAATCAATGACAACGCAAGCACGACATTCAATAATTTTTTCACCTGAAACCTCCTGAATAAAATGACCGGTAAAATATTTAAATAAACCGGCTATGACAGAAACGTCGGTACGTTATCATTCGATCGACGTTATCGTCAACGGAGTTTTTTATCCAAATGCTCGGAAATTTACACAGGCTGGCTTAATTATTTGAATTGACGCTAGTTTTTGACAAGTGATAACTCCATAAAATGATTTGTAAATTTACCCGGCGCGCCGTTTATGCACAATCTGGAGCATATTGGTATCTGCGCCATTGAATGACGACGTAAATGTGGTAGCATGTAGCTAAATAACAACAGATGAAATGAGATCATGACTCGCTACGCAATCGGTGACATACATGGCGGCAGCAAAACCCTTCAGGCACTCCTCGGTCGTTTGAATCTAAGGCCCGGTGACCGGCTGCATCTGTTAGGGGATTATATTGATCGTGGCCCCGACAGCAGGGGAGTGCTGGACACAATTATGCGTCTCATGGCGGTAGGGTATGATGTGCGCCCGGTGCGGGGAAATCATGAAGATATGCTGCTACAGTCGCTAAGCGGTAGCGATGATTACTGGATGGAGGGGTGGGGGAAAGAGACTTTGAAAAGCTTCGGTGCAACATCTCTGGATGAGCTGCCGGACGTTTATTACACTTTTCTTGATCAGATGCCATATATACGAGCAGACGAAAATTTTGTTTTTGTTCATGCGGGACTGGATATGACCGTGGATGATCCCCTGACGGAAAGTACTCCCAATGCAATGGTCTGGAGAGAAAACAGCCCGTTTGGCAGGGATAGACTGGAGGGGCGAACCCTTGTAACCGGCCATAAAATCCGCCCGCTCCCGCTGATTGAGGCATCGCTCCTAACGAACAACTTCCAGCTCGACAACGGAGCGTTTACCGCTATGCAGCCAAACTTCGGGAATCTGGTAGCCCTGAATCTGGATACCATGGAGTTGTTTCTTCAGCGCTGGTGTGATTGAGAGTGAGCAGGCACGTCATCAGTGAGTCTTTTTATGGTCGCTTTTGATCAGTACAAACAGCAGGTAAGAAACGACGCACAGGTTAATGACGAGTATGGTTACTCTTGGCCA